>CAJKZK010000006.1 GCA_905204225.1 uncultured Bacillota bacterium | reverse complement strand
ATAAAATAAAGAATTTTTATGCATTTCTTAATATTTATATTATTTTTCAATTAATTCTACTCTTCTTAAGTGTCTTCCACCTAAGAATTCTGTATTTAAGAAAATATCAACGTATTTCAAAGCTTGTTCTTTTGAAGTAAATTTAGCACCGATTGCCATCATATTAGCGTTATTATGTTCACGAGTTAATCTAGCAACATCTTCATTATAAACTAATCCACATCTAATACCATGTTCTTTATTAGCGGTCATACATACACCTTCACCAGTAGTACAGACTACTATTCCATATTGGCATGTTCCATTACTAACTAATTTACTAGCTTCTCTACTAAAAATAGGATAATCGCATGATTCTAATGAATTAGTACCACAATCCATTACTTCATAGCCTTTATCTAAAAGATATTTTTTTATATCTTCTTTTAAAAGATATCCACCATGGTCACTTGCTAAAGATATTTTCATTTTTCCCACTCCTTTAAAATTTCTTCAAATGAAATACTTCCTAATCTTATTAATTTTAAATTATCACCATCAATTAAAACGATAGTAGAAGGAAGTTTAGAAACACATTTACCCTCAACAATACCTAAAATTTTATTATTAAATACTTTATAAACATCTTCACTATTATATAAAGCTGGAAAAGACGACATATTAGCAGATGTTACTAACATAGGTTTACCTACTCTAGCAATTAAAGATCTAACATTTTCATCAGCAGAAATTCTAATTCCTACTGTTTTTTGATTTAATGTAAGCCATGGATAAAGGCCTTGTTTACAAGGGAATAAAATAGTTATTTCTCCTGGCATAAATTTATCAATTAATTTATGCATTTTTTCGTTTAAATCAACAAATTGACTTATTTCTTCTTTTTTACTAACCATAATTGTAAATGGTTTATCAGGAATTCTATTTTTTAATTTGCAAAGACGATCAAAAGCCTCCTTAGAATCGTAAATAATTCCTAAACCATAAACAGTTTCAGTTGGAAAAGATAAAACTTCGTTAGATTTAATAATATCAAGACATTCTTGAGATGTAAAAGTTAAAAATTTTGTTTCCATAACATATATTATAATTAATTAAAGATTTCAAAGATATAAAATTTTTCACGAATTGCATTTTCATCGCAAATATTATGTTTTAAATCACCTGAAAAAGTTAAACCTAATCCTTTTCCGATTATTAAATTTATTTTTCCATTATAATAAGCATTACAACAAGAAGAAAATTCAAATGAAGAAATATTGTCTTTAATTATTTGTTGATAATCTCTTTGTTCAAAATTAAAAACAAGTTTTTCATATTGCTCAATTAATTTCTCTTTATAAATATAAGCTTGTTGAATATCATATGGACTATTACTTGCGCTGATAACTTTATATTTATATTCAAAATTAATTGGTCCTTTTAAACATAAAGTAAAACTAGAAACTACTACTAAAGAAATAAAACTAAAAATAGATTTCATAAATTCCTCCACAATTTAATTATGAGGCAATATTTTGAAATTTAATCTTTTAAATATATAGCAAATCTATTAAACCCATTAATATCTTTTTTATATTGAGAACAAAAATTAGAACAATATTTATTTTTTAATAATTCAAGGCCCTGTTCTATACATGGTGATATTTCAAAAAACAAAGCTTTTAAATTTATAAATTTATTTATTTGAGAAAATATTTTTTTATATATTTCTAATCCAGTTTCATCGCTAAACAAAGCAATATGTGGTTCATTATTTAAAACTCTTTTACTAACAAATTCATTTTTTTCTATATATGGAGGATTAGAAATAATTAAATCATAATCATAATTAATAAGATTAGAAAACACATCAGATTCAATAAAATTTATATTACTTTTTAATATTAAAGCATTATTTCTAGCCACTTTTAAAGCATCGATAGAGATATCACAAGAAGTAATTTCATTATCAATATTTAATTTATCTAATTCTTTATTTAAAGTAATACAAATACATCCAGAACCAGTTCCAATTTCCAATATTTTTATTTTCTTATAATTATTTTTTTTAATATATTCTAAACAATAATTAATCAATTCTTCTGTTTCATTTCTTGGAATTAAAACATTTTTATTAACGTTATATCGATAACCATAAAAATCTTGATAGCCCAATAAATAACTAACAGGTATATCATTAGCTTTTTTTAATAAAGTCATAAATTTTTCATCATCAAAAATATCATTATTTCTTGTAATTAATTCATAATCTTCTAACGAAAAAATATCCTTTAAGAGCCATTTAATCTCTTCAAAGGATAATTCTTCGGTAATATATTTTTTGGATTCTTGAATAATATCTTTTAATTTTCTATTCATTATTTTTGTTTTCAGCAGCTAATTTATCTTGTTGATCAGCGTTAATTAAAGCATCAAGAATTTCATCAAGCTCACCTTCCATAACACGATCAAGTTTTTGAATTGTAAATCCTATACGATGATCTGTTACTCTATTTTGAGGATAATTATATGTTCTGATCTTTTCTGATCTTTCACCAGTTCCAACTTTTAATCTTCTTTCTGAATCAATTTTTTCATTTTGTTCAGCTTGAGCAGCAGCATAAACTCTTGCTCTTAATAAATTCATAGCAATTTCTCTATTTTGAAGTTGAGATCTTTCTACTTGACATGCAACAACAATACCAGTAGGAATATGAGTAATTCTTACTGCCGATTCTGTTTTATTAACATTTTGTCCACCTGCTCCAGAAGAACGATAAGTATCAATTTGTAAATCATTAGGATTAATATGCACTTCAACTTCTTGGGTTTCTGGCATAACTAATACTGTCGCAGTAGAAGTATGAATTCTTCCACTTGCTTCTGTCTTTGGAACTCTTTGAACTCTATGTGCACCTGATTCAAATTTTAAACGAGAATAAACTCCTTCACCTTTAATCATAAAAGAAATTGAAGCAAATCCGCCCATTTCTGATTCATTAGAATCTAACACTTGTATTTTCCATCCTTTTTGTTCAGCATAGCGAGTATACATTCTAAATAAATCACCAGCAAAAATATTAGCTTCGTCTCCACCTGCTGCACCCCTAATTTCACAAATGATATTTTTACTATCATTAGGATCTTTTGGAACAAGCATTAATTTAATCTCATTATATAGATTTTCACTTTTTTCTAATAATTCTTTAATATTTTCTTTAGCAAAAGCGGCAATTTCAGGATCTTCATCACTTTCCATTATTTTAGAATCTTCAATATCTGATAACATTTTTTTATATTCAATATATCTTTCTACTGGTTCTTCCAAAGTTGCTCTTTCTTTATTTAATTCTGTCATTTTTGCTACATTAGAAACTATTTCATCTGTACATAAAAGATCATCAATTTCTTTTAATCTTTTCTCCATAGTATCTAATCTTTCAATCATCTTATCTTGTTGCATTCTAATCACCTTTTAACCTAAATAATCATAACAAACTTTATTTATATTTTAAATAGATTATGAATTTAAATATGAAAAATTAGAATAAAAATATTAATTTATAGTTAGGTATATATAACTAATTTATACTATTTCTTATACAAAAATACTTTATCAAATTAATTAAATAGTCTATAATACTTTTGTACACGAGGAGGTCTTACAATGGCAAAGAAATGTAAAGTCAATGAAAATTGCATCGGATGTGGCTTATGTGTTGGTACTTGTGATGCAGTATTTGCTTTTGGTCCAAACGGAACTGCTGAAAATGTTTTAGGTGATATCCCTGAAGATTTAGTTCCTTCTGTTGAAGAAGCAGCTGCAAATTGTCCAGTTCAAGCAATTGAAGTTGAATAATTTTTATTAAAGCGATATTAAGACCTGCAAAGGTCTTTTTATTTTATCTAAAATTAGTTATTCTATTAATATGAAAAAGAAAAATTTAATTATCAAATTTATTATTATTATTTTATTAATTTCTATATTTATTTTTTTATATGTTATAAAAAATAATGTTGATTATGCTGAATGGTACACAAATAATATTTCTACTAAATATATTTCTTTTATTTCAAAAATAACATCTATTATTCCTTTTAGTTTATATGAATGGATATTTATAATTTTAATTATTTTAGCTATATATTTTATCGTTAAAATTATTATTAAATTATGTAAAAAACAATTTTATAAATCTTTTAATACTTTTTTATCTTTATTAATTATAACATTCATAGTAACAAATATTTATGTTGCAACTGCATCTATTTCTTATGGTAAAAAAAGTTTATATGTTCCTCAATATGATCAAGAAGTTAATGATGAATTTATTGACCAAACTTTTGATTACTTTTTAAAAGACTATAATGAAATATCTACTCATTTTGATAGAAATGATGATGGGACTATTATTTCACCTTATACATTTGAAGAATTAAATAATATTTTAATCAATGAATATAAAAAATTAGATTCTAATTATTATTCTTCATTTACACCTAATGTAAAGAAATTAACTTTTTCATCTATTTTTACTGAATTACACATAACAGGAGTCTTTTTCGCTCCTACTGGAGAAGCAAATATCAATAAAAATATTTCTGCTGTCGAATTACCTCATACTATGGCACACGAAATGGCACATTCTAAAGGAATTTTTAGAGAAAATGATGCTAATTTGCTTGCAATGTACATAACATTAAGTAGTGATAACGAATATTTAAGATATTCAAGCTATTATCACAATTTTTCTTCATTATTAAGAATATATGCCCAAACAAATTATGATAAATATGTTAAACAATTTAATCGATTAGACAAAAACATTATAAAAGAATATAGTACTTTAAATAAATTTTGGAACGAACATGATTTATTAAGTAAAGTTGGGACTTTCTTTAATGATTTATTTTTAAAATTAAATGGTAATAAGAATGGTGTTAATGATTATCAAGATAATTCTAAAGGTGAAGATTCAGGAAAAAAAGATGATAACAATCAACCAATATATGTCATTAAAAATCATTCTACTTACGCAAAATTATTCTTTTATTTATTTAATGAGAAGAAAAATAATAAATAAAGCTTTATTGCTTTTTTTAAGTTCAAAATAAAGTTATACTTAATTTGTTCTTATTTTTAAGGAGAAACATTTAAATTATGAAAGATATCGTTGTTAGTGAAAAAGAACTTCATGAAATTTGTCAAAGAATTGGTCATGAACTTACAGAAAGGTATAAAGATAATGTTTTACCTCCTGTATTTATTGGTGTTATGAAAGGTGCTTTACCTTTTATGATGGACTTAATTAGAGAAATCAAATGCCCAATTTTAACTGATTATGTAACTATTTCTTCGTATATGGGAAAAGAATCTACTGGTGTCATTAAATTAAAAAAAGATATTGATACTGACTTAACTGGTAGAGATGTTGTTATTGTTGAAGATATTATTGATACAGGCGTCACTCTTGAATGGTTTAAAGAATATTTAAAAAATAATTATTATCCAAAAGATATATCTATTTGTGTTCTTTTAGATAAAAAATGTAAAAGAAAAGTTGATGTACCTGTTGATTATGTTGGTAAAGAAATTGGAGATGCCTTTATAGTAGGATATGGCTTAGATTATGATGAATTTTTCAGAAATGAAAAAGAAATATTTATTCCTACTAAAGAACAAATTGAAGAAATTGATAAAATGAATAATTAAAAAGAACCAATCGAACTTAATTGGTTCTTTTCTTTTATTTATTTTTATGAGGAACTTCATGACATTTTCTGCAACGAGGTTCATAAGCTTCTTTTGCCCCAATTATAACAATTGGATCTTCAAAGAAAGCTGGTATTCCATTAATAATTCTTTGAGTTCTTGTCGCATTTTCTCCACATTTAACACATATTGCGTTTAATTTAGTAACATCTTCTGCTCTTGATAATAATTCTGCAATAATTGGGAATGGCTCTCCTCTAAAATCCATATCTAAGCCACCTACAATTACTCTTATTCCATCATTAGCTAATTGTTCACATACTTTAACAATATTATTATCTAAGAATTGAACTTCATCTATTACAACTGCATATGTATCTTCTTTTATATAATTATATATTTCGCTAGAATTGGTAATTACAAATGATTTTTTCTTATTTTGATTATGAGAAACAATTTCATCTTTTGAATATCTATTATCTATTGAAGGTTTAAAACATAAAACTTTCTTTTTTGCATATTCAATTCTTTTTACTCTTCGTATTATTTCTTCTGATTTACCTGCAAACATTGGTCCACAGATTACTTCAATTGATCCTAATTTACAATTATGTTCCATTTTAAATTCCTCACAAGCATTATTAATTATAATTTCTTTATTAATTACTGTCAAAAGAATATATAATTTACATTTTTTTCATAATTAATTTTGATAATTAAAGTTTTCTTTATCAAGTAATGGATATCTAATTAAATTATTAGAATCTAAATTTTCTTTAAACATGTTAACCACATTAATTTGATGATTATCATAAGCATTATAATAATACAAACCTTTGTCTAAAGAACAACATGAAGAATATATTGTTATTTCATATTTACCATTTTCAAGTTCACAACATCCTCTTTGTTGATCAACTGAATTTAGAATATGAAAAAATTGAGAAACATTACTTTCTTCATTATCTTTTGAAATAGAATGAGCTTTAACAAAACTTACTCTAACAAATCTTGACATAGAAGATAAATCTCCAGGTAGCCCTATTCCTCCTAAACCACGACTATATGTATTTAATTCAACATTAGGAATAAATGTATTTTCTTTTTCTTTACTAGATAAATGACGATAATTATTTAAATTAAATAATTGTTCTTTAAAAGGAGGATTATTAGTTAACACTCCTATTTTATTATCATAAACATGTAACCCATCATTAGTTTGCTCAATAACAATACTTTCATATTTATCACTAACTAACCAATGCAAAGGTGAACAAGGTAATTTATCATTAAAAGGAAGATTAGTAATATTAATATTTTTTAAAATTTCTTTGACTTCTTTAATTGTTGAATAATTGCTTAATAAATATGGAATTAATTCAAACTGAGCTACATTAATCTTATTGTTTTGTTTATCAAAATAACATGCATTATTAACAAAATTTAAACCTGCAATTGCTAATCCTTTTTCATTAAAGGCATCATAATATAAAGGGTAACCATCTTCAATATGTGCCATTCCAATAAGAGCAAAATGATTAGGATTATTTTTTAAATATCTAAAATTGAAATTATAATTTCTTGGAGTAATACATATTTCTTCACCATAAGAAAATTCATAATCTAAAGTTCTTCCAAAATAACTTTTATAAGTTAACGCAGTACACATAATAAATCTCCTTTAATATCTTTATTATATGACAAAATCAAATAATTACATAATAATAATTATAATTCCTATAGCTTGAAGAATTGTGCCTAACAAACAAAAGAAATGAAAAACAGAATGAAACCATTTAACATTATGTCCTATTCCATATAAAATAGAACCTATTGTATAAGCAATACCACCACATAAAATAAAAATAAAAGAATTAAATGGTAAATTATTATATATACTTGGAAAAAATATAATAGCCCAACCTAAAACTAAGTATAAAATCATAGAAACTATTCTTACCCATAATTTATTAAAATTGTAAGCATTAATACTTATTCCAATAAGAGCAAAAAACCATTCAATTAATAATAAAATAATCTTATATATATTAATTTCACCCATTAAACATACAGGAGTATAAGTACCCGCTATTAAGATAAAAATTGTACAATGATCAGCAATTCTCCTTACTCTTTTTTTTCTAGTATTTTCTTTTGAAACATGATAAAGAGCAGACATAGAATAAAGTGTCATCATTGATATCCCATATATAACAATACCTACCATACTATAATTTGCTTTATTATATTTAAGTGCTAAACCAAAACAAATAAAAAATATTATTAATCCAATAATTGCACCTATTGCATGTGAAATCCAATTCACTTCTTCTTCTTTATTAGAATATTTTGGTAATGTAATTTTATTAACTTCTTCATAACTCATAATGTTCACCTCTAAAAACATCATATATAAGTAAATATAAAATTACACCCTACAATTAAAATAAAATATCTATTATATTTTTTATTATTCTACTATTAATAAAAATAACTCTACAGCAAGTAGAGTTATCAATAATGGCCTAATTTTAGGCATTTATAAATTAAATAATATTCTTCCTAATCTAATATAATTTGCATCTTGGCTAATAGCTTCAATATAATCATTACTCATTCCCATTGATAAAGAAGGAAGAGATATATTTAATTCTTTTTCTAAATTATTTCTAATTTCTTTTAATTTTTTAAATTGATTAATAAGTTCTTCATGATTAGAATATTTTTTCGACATCATCATTAAACCAATAACTTTTATTTTTTTAAATTCTTTTAATTTCAAAATAAAATCTTTTAAAAATCTATAATCCACACCATTTTTGTTTTCTTCTAAATTAATTGATACTTCAACAAATACAGGTAAAATATCTTTTCTTTCTTTTTCAATTATTTTTGCTAATTCAATTGAATCTAAAGAATGCAAAACATTGATTTTATTAATTACTTCTTTGCATTTATTTCTTTGTAAATGACCGATAAAATGCCATATAATATTTTCATTTTTCAATTGAGCATATTTATATAAAAATGAATCTACTCTATTCTCTCCAAAATTATTAATTCCATGTTCAAGTAGCAAACACATATCATCAATATCAACATATTTAGTAGCAGCAACTAATGTTACATTATTAGGTATTGTTTTTATAAATGAATCTATATCTTCTCTTATCATAAATTTCCTTTTTTACAATAAAAGATGGCAATAAAGCCATCTTTATAATCAAATAAATTATTAATTAAAATTATTTAGTAAATCTATATTTTTTGAATGCTCTTAAACCTTCAAATTCAGCACATTCACCAAGTTCATCTTCAATTCTTAATAATTGATTGTATTTAGCCATACGATCTGTTCTTGAAGCAGAACCAGTTTTGATTTGTCCAGCATTAACAGCAACACTTAAATCAGCGATTGTTGTATCTTCCGTTTCACCACTTCTATGAGAAACCATTGTAGTGTAACCATTAGTTTGAGCCATTCTAATTGTATCAAGAGTTTCTGTTAAAGTACCAATTTGGTTAACTTTAATTAAGATACTATTAGCAACATGGTTAACAATACCTTTCTTTAAGAAATCTTTATTTGTAACAAATAAATCATCACCAACTAATTGAATCTTATCACCGAGTTCAGCTGTTAATTTAGCCCAACCTTCCCAGTCTTCTTCACCTAAACCATCTTCAATTGTAATAATTGGATAAGTTTCAGTCATTTGTTTGAACCAAGCAATCATTTCTTCGCTTGTCTTTGAGCCTTCTCCACTCTTAACTAAATCATATTTCTTTGTTTCTTTATTATAGAATTCACTTGCAGCAACATCCATACCTAAGAAAATTTGTTCACCAGGTACATATCCTGCTTTTTTAATTGCTTCCATAATTAATTCAAGAGGTTCAGTATTACCGTGTTTACAACTTGGAGCAAATCCACCTTCATCACCAACACCTGTTTCATAACCCTTTGATTTTAAAACACTCTTTAAGCAATGGAATGTTTCTACACCAGCTCTTAAAGCTTCATGGAATGTAGCAAATCCTGCTGGAATAATAAAGAATTCTTGGAAATCAACTGTTGAATCAGCATGAGCACCACCATTAACAACATTCATCATTGGAGTAGGTAATACTTTTGCATTAGGTCCACCTAAATATTGATATAAAGGTAATTCATGTGCTTCAGCTGCTGCTCTTGCACAAGCTAATGAAACACCTAACATTGCATTAGCACCTAAATGTGATTTAAATGGTGTACCATCTAATTCGAGTAATACTTTATCAATTAAAATTTGATTATCAGCATCCATACCAACAACTGCTGGAGCAATTACTTCATTAACATTTTTAACTGCTTTTAAGACACCTTTTCCTAAGAATCTTGTTTTATCGCCATCACGAAGTTCGAGTGCTTCATTTTCACCAGTAGAAGCTCCACTTGGAACAATAGCTCTACCCATAACACCACAATCGAGAGTAACTTCTACTTCGACAGTTGGATTACCACGAGAATCAAGAACTTCACGTGCGTATACATTAACAATTTCGTACATTTTAAAAATCTCCTTTTTTAAACAAGAATATTATAATCGATTAAAAAATAAACTTAAATACTTTTATTATTAAAATCTTTATTTTGATAATTATTTATCGAATTATTTTTCTAAATTAATAATTTTACTATTATCTAGCAAATAACCATAATGATTAATAGATAACACAATTTTATCTTTGGAAATCTTATCAATTACATTAATTATATTTTTTGCATTAGTGTTATCTATTTTTGCATTCATTTCATCAAGAAATAATATTTTGCAATCTAATACTATTACTCTTGCAATATTAAACAATGATAATTCGCCTGTAGAATAATCATTAATTTCTAATTTTTTATTTATATCTTTAATTCTAGTTAAGCCCACTAAATTTAAAGCTTTATATATTTCTTCATCACTTATATTATTATTTAACAAAGTTATTTCATCTTTTATTGTTCCATTAGAAAAGAAATAGTCTTGATAAACTATACCGAAATATTTATTTTTAATTTCATTAGGTAATAAATATGTATCTATATCATTAATAGTCACTCTACCAGATGTAGGCTTAATTAAACCATATGCTAATTTAAAAATGGTTGATTTACCACTTCCACTTTTTCCTTTTAAAACAATTCTTTGATTATTTTTTAATTCAAGATTAAAATGATCGATAACATTTTCTTTATTGTCATAAGAAAAAGATACATCTTCAAATTTTAAAATAACATCTTCTTCTTTATATTTTATTTGTAATTTTTCATCATCTTCTTTTAATTTAAAAAAAGCATTTATTCTATCAAGAGCAGCAAAAGAATTTTGAATAGTTTGTAGCTCCATACCAATATTTTCAATAGGAGAAAATAAATTAGTAATTAAATCAATAGAGCTTACTAACATGCCTATACTCATATTAAATAATGAAACATTAATTGAAGAACAACAAATAATAAAAACAATTATTGCTGTTTTCATAATTTGCATTATTGGAGAAAAAATAGAATCATAAGTATTTACTTTTTGATTGGTTTTAAAATGATTATTTAAAACTTTATTATATTTATTTTTTATTTTATCAAGTATTCTAAATGATTTAATCGTAGCAATATTATCAATATTTTCTGATACTAATGAATTAATACTTTCCTCTAATTTTCTATTATCTAATTGAGCTGAATACATTCTTTTCCTAATCCATAAAGTAAATAAAATTATTAATGGAATTATTAATAAAGTTATTAATCCAAATATATATGAAAAAATAAAAATTGAAATAATTATTCCTATAATTTTAAAACTATCAATAAACATTGAAATTGCTCCTGAAGTAATTAATGTATTTATAGCGTCTACATCATTAGAAAAAAATGTTTCTAATTTACCATTATCATATTTAGAAAAATTAATATATGACATTTTGTTAATTTTTTTTAACATTTCTAGACGAACATTTTTACCAACTCCTTGAGAAATAATTATTAATAATATTTCTTTAAAAAAATTAATTATTCCCATACTAAAATAAATTAATACATAAAATAAAGCATATATATTTAAATAATCTTCATTTTTATTCATTAAATTATCAACAATTATTTTCAATAATTGAGGTGGTAATAAAGAAATAAATGTTACCAAAATAATTGTTATTATAGTTATAAAAAATATATGTATTTGCTTTTTAAAATAATTAATAACACATTTACTAACAGTCATACTTAAAAACCTATTATCTTTCTAAAATCTTCATTTTTTAATAAATTATTATAATTATCAAAAATATATCCATTTTTATTTAAATAAATTATTTTATCCATTTTCTTTAATATTTCATTTTGATTATTAACAATTATAATAATAGAATTTTTATAATTATTTTTGATATTATTAATAATTTTTATCCCCATATCAATATCAAGTGCATTAAAAGGATCATCAAGTAATATTAATTTTGCATTAGAAAATAAACATCTTGCAATCATTAATCGTTTTTGTTGTCCTCCCGACAAATTACTATTTGAATGAGATAAAATATCTTCAGAATTAATTTCTTGATCTAAATATGTCATTTTCATTTCTTTATAAACATCTTTTTTCCCAAAAGAAATATTATATTTTACTGTATCATTAAAGATTTCTACTTCACTAGGTGCATAAGAAATAAAATTATTATATTTTAAATCTTTAATATCTTTTAACTCAATTCCAGATAATTTAATACTTCCTTGATAATTATATATTCCTGTTAAAGCTGCAAGTAATGTTGATTTTCCACTATGAACTTCTCCACATATACCAACAAGTTGATGATTATTAATAGATAAAGAAATATTTTTTAAAATAAACTTATTATTAAAACCAAATGTTAAATTATTAATATTTAAAGATAGATCATTATTCTCTTTTTTATAAACATTATTATTCTCTTTTTGAATTAAATAATTACTACATCTTTTCCATGATACTTTCATAGTAGCGTAAGCATTAAATACTTTTCCTACTTTTGAAGTTTTAATAGCCATCAATAAAAAAGTAGATAAATAAGCTGAAAAAGTACCAATTAACCAAATATCGTTTATTACTTTTTTTCCAGAAAAAAATATTATAAAAAATAAGCCTAAATAACTAATTGCTTGATAAGTAGGCTCAAGAGAATTTTTAAAAATCATTGCTTTGATTGATTTTTTTTCTAAATCATCTTGTTTATTTTTATATTCATTATAATAATTATTTTCTGTTCCAAAGCCTCGATAAAATATTTCATTTTTTATATAATTTAAAACAAAATCTTTATTATTTGAAACTGCATTTTTATAAGATAATGATGTTTTAAAAATCATTTTTTTCATTATATTAGCTATAATTATTGCTAGCAATAAAAAAGATGTAACAATTAAAGTAAGACTCCAATCCATAATCATTAAACTAACATAATAACCAAGCATTAAAATTATACTATCATATATTTCTGTTAATATTTTTCTTATTCCTTCTACACTATCTTTAATATCAGTTAATGTTTTATTCATAATATCACCTTTAGAAGTAGAATTTATTTCTTCAATAGGCAATAACATCATATTTTCAAAGCTAATTTGTCTCATTTGTAAAACCATTTTATTTGCAAAATCTCTTACATAATATCTTTTAAAAAATCTATTTATTTGAATAAATATAACAAAAATAAAAAATAAAAATGCATAATTAATTATTTTTTTATTATCACCTTGTACTTTAAATAAATCAATTAATTTACCCATTAAAATAGGAACAAGAACCATTAAAACATTATAAATAATTCCTGTTATAGAGGCTAAAATAAAGCTTTTTTTGTTTAAATAAAAGTATGTTCTAATTTTAGAATAATCAACTTTTGTCATTTAATGTTTTAAAACCTGTCTTTCTTAATTTTTTAGATTCTAAATACACTTTTTCTAATAAATTAGAAAATTGTTCTTGTTCTTCTTTAGATAAAACTTTTATACATGCATTATAAAAATTTTTTTCTTCTAAAGCGTATTCTTGTTTAATTAATTTTGCTTTTTCAGTTGCAATTAAAATTTTCTTTCTTTTATCGTTTTCATCATTAAATATTTCAATATAGTCTAATTTTACTAATTTTTTACACATTCTAGTCACTAATGCTTTATCAACATTTAAATAATTAGCTAAATCAACTAATGATAATTGTTCTTTTTTTGATAAATATCTAATCATTTCAAATTCTGTATTATTCAAATAAAGCTTTGAATGATTAATACTATTTTTATATAAAGACATATTTCTAACAATTTTAGTTAGATTTCTTAATTCCATAATATCACCATAAATAATATTATGTTTAATTGGTTGATAAGTCAACTAATTTTCTATTTGCTTAAAAGCTTTCTTTTGTAAAACAAAAATTATAGGAATATAGCATAAATCAATAATTATCCAACTAATTGGGTACACTGCAAACAACCAGAAAATTGTATGAAAATAAGGTATTGGGAACAAGAATAAAATAAATATGATTCTAAATCCAGTACAACCTATTAATGTAATAATTGCTGGAGGTGTTGATATTTTCATACCTCTAAGATAATCACCACATATAATCATAATTCCATCAAATATATATGGAATTATCATAATATATAATCTTTGTTGACCTGCTGCAATAGCGTTAGCTTGTATAACGCCTTGCTTTTCTGTAATAAAAATTGATAACAACTCTTTTGATAAACAAATAAATAATATTGCTATAGTTGCACAAGTTATTAAATCCCAACACATGGCAATCCAAAAAGATTTTTTTATATTTTCTTTCTTTTTAGCACCATAATTTTGACCAACAAAAGTACATAAAGAAACACCTATTGCATCTTCAAGAGCAAAAGCAAAATTTTCTAATTGATTTGAAGCACTACTACCTGCAGTAATTTCATCCATAGATATTTTTACTCCATCGATACTATAATTAGTAATATCATATAAACTTGATTGAATCATAACATTAGGAATAGAAAACGCTAATCCTTGTATTCCAGCTGGCAAACCAATAATTAAAACATCTTTCAAAGAAGAAAAATCAATCTTTAATTTTTTTAAATCAAGTCTAATAAATCCATTTTTATTAAAATACAAAACGATAATTGTTAAAATAGCTGCTAATGCTTCTGAACATATAGTAGCTATAGCCACACCTTTTACATCTAAAAAAGCATATTTAACTAATAAAATATCAAGTCCAACATTAATTATTCCTGAAGCAATTAATATATATAATGGTTTTTTACTATCACCTAATGCTCTTAAAATTTGAGAACCATAATTATATATCATTAAAAAAGGTAAACCAATAAAATATATTTTTAAATAATCAGTAGCTTTACTAATAATTGTTGAAGGAGTATTCATTATTTCTAATAATTTTCCTGAAATAAAAAATCCAACAAATCCAACAATAATCCCTGCAATTAATGCTAAAATCAAAGATGTATGTAAAACTTTTTCTGCTCTTTGTTTATCATTAGCACCTTTTGCTTGTGATATTGCTACATTTGCCCCCATTGACATATTAACAAAAACAGTAACAATAAGGTTTATTAATGCAGTATTAGATCCAACAGCGCTCATTGAAACACTGCCACCGCCATAAGTAGTGACAGTCCATAAATCCATTGTCGTGTATAATAATTGTAAAATTGTAGTTAATGCTAAAGGTAAAGCAAATAAGCCAAATTTCCAGAATAAATTGCCTTCTGTTAAATTCATTTCACTATGTCTTATATGATTAAACTTTCTTAAATGCATAACTACTCCCTTAGACTACAATATAGTAGTTATTAATTTAATTTATTGCAATAAGTTTATATATAAAAGCGTTTACATAAAGGTTTATAAATTTATTTTAAAAATCATATTTTATTTTACCTAATGCAAATGTTAGATAATGAGGAATAGTAATAATATCTCCTTCTTCACTAATATTATAATCACCAATTTTTATTAATTTTGTTTTTCCATAATGTTCTGGATGTTTCATTACTGTTTTACTTGATTTAGTATTACCAGTTATCTAAAAACACATCTATTTTTCTTTTAAAATACATTTCAAACCCTTTCATAATAAAATCGGAGCGACTTTTCAACTATTTTATAATAAATTCGGAGCGACTTTTAAAAATTTTGCTTTAAACAAGAAAAATTACAATAAGTATATGTTTTAGATAATTTGATGGACAATAGTAATATTCAGTAAAAAAATCATAAACATTTATAATCAAGTTGTGCAAAAATAACTAAGAAAGGATTATGACCATGTCTATTTTAATTGATGAAAAATCATCAGAAGAATTAGGTTGATTTTTAAAATCATTAGTTAATTAAAAAGACTGTTGTCCAACTATTTATTTGTTAACAGTCTCTCTTAAATGATTATTTATTATAAAATCTATGAGCGTAATGTTCAGGCTCACATGTAACATCTATTTTTAATTTTTTTAAAGCATTCATATCAACTTCAGAAAGAATAATTGTAGAGTGAGCTTGTGCATTTTTTAATTTTGGTAATTCTTGAATTGCTAAATCAGCAAGTGGATTTGTTTGAGCAGAAATTGCTAAAGCATTTAATACTTCATTAACATGTAATTTAGGATTATGATTACCTAATATTTCAGTTTTTAATTTTGATATTGGTTCAATAATCATTCTTGGTAATAATGGAATATTATCAGCAATATTAGCGTAATATTTTAAAGCATTTAAAATTAAAGCAGAAGGTGCTAAAAGAAGAGAAGAAGTTTTAGCAGTAATCATTGTGCCATCTTCTAATTCTAAAGCCATGCTATCTTGATTAGTTTCTTCATGTTTTTTTAATGCTGCGGCTACACATTTTCTATCGTTTACATCTACACCAACTTTTTGTAATAAACCATGGGCTTTTTCTAATGTCTCAAGGCTAATTTTTGCATTTTTATAATCGACTCTTGCATTTAAATATCTTCTAATTATTTCATCTTTAGATGCTTTTTCTACAACATCATTATCAACAATAGCAAATCCAGCCATATTAACTCCCATATCAGTTGGTGATTTATATGGACAATTACCATAAATAGCTTGAAACATACTTCTTAAAACAGGGTATATTTCAACATCTCGATTATAATTAACAGTTAATTCATTATATGCTTCTAAATGATAAGGATCTATCATATTAATATCATTTAAATCAATAGTAGCTGTTTCATACGCAATATTAGTAGGATGATTTAAAGGTAAGTTCCAAATTGGAAAAGTTTCATATTTACTATACCCAGCTTTTATACCATTTTTATTTTCATGATAAAGTTGACTTAAACATGTAGCCATTTTTCCTGATCCAGGTCCTGGAGCAGTAACTACAACAACTGGATGAGTAGTTTTAATATAATCATTCTTACCAAAACCATCTTCTGAAATAATTTTATTAATATCATGAGGATAACCATCTATTTCATAATGTTTGTATGTTGTAATTCCTAAATGTTTCAATTTATCAATATAAGCATCAACTTGTGGAATAGATTTATAATGGGTAATACAAACAGACCCAACAGTTAAACCAAAATCATGAAAAGCATCAATCAATCTTAAAACTTCTTTTTCATAATTAATACCAATATCATTACGTATTTTATTTTTTTGAATATCATTCGCGTTTATTACGATTACAATTTCAACCTTTTCTTTTATTCTTAATAACATTTTTAATTTAGAATCTGGTTGAAACCCTGGTAACACTCTTGAAGCATGATAATCATCAAAAAGTTTACCACCAAATTCTATATAAAGTTTTTCACCAAACTTTTCCATTCTTTTTAAAATATTTTCAGATTGCAACTTTAAATATAATTCATTATCAAAACCTATTTTCATAAAATACCCTCAACTATTCTATTTTAAGATAAAAATCGTATTCCTTTCAATAAAAATAAAAGAATAAATAATTTACTTGTTTTTTTTAATAAAATAGTGATTTTTTCAAAATAAAAACAATACCATGTTAAGCATGATATTGTCGTTAAGCATGATATTGTCTTTACAAATTAATTTAATTATTATTCAACGTGAGATGTTAATTTATTCTTGATAACATCGAATAACAATGTATCGCCTTGATATATATGATATGAAGAGGCTGTTCCAATTGATGTTGAGCCAGCATCAAATTTAATTGTTACGCCCATATAAACTACATTATTATGATGAAAAATAGAGCCAATACAAATACCATTAAAGTAATAAGATGCAGCCCAAGTACTACTATAACCATCAATCTTTTTATGTACACAAGCTTCTACATTTTCATATGTAGCTCCTTCTTTCCAAGTAATACCAAGATAAACACTCTTGAAATCAGTACTATTAATTGCTTGAGGAGTGACAATTAATCCATTATGATAATATAATTTTTGATGGTCAACACCATCTGTATAAGTAATAACACCAGTTGTCGAATTTTCAATATCAGTAATTGCATATATCGTTTCTGCTCCGCTTCCACTAATGTATTTCTTTCTTAATGTCCCATCGCCAGGCAAAGTAAATTCATAAGTTGCTGATTTATTTGTTTCTTCTGAACTATAAGTATTTGGGCCAAATGCATAATAAGTTCCAACTTGAGCAAATCCTTTTTCTTTATTAGGTATCGAAGCAATAACAGAAACATTAACTTTTGAAGTAGGCATTGTAAATGTATATGTATTTTCTTCATTTTTTACAGCTGTTAAATCTAAATTGTACGAATAAACAGTACCATAAGAAGTAGATGTATAAATAGCTTTTACACTTTCAATTGAAGTTCCTTCAGTAGCATTTTCTTTAATAGACACTTTCATTTTTACAGTAGCTTTAGCTTCAGCAAAAGTAATTGGAGTATTTGTTCCATCAATAGTAAATGCTACATCAACATCACCATTAGTAAATACATCTAAATCACTAATTAAATAAGCAGTACCTGCTGCAAATCTAACTAATTCTTTATCTGTTGCAGAATAGAATTTTAAATAACTTGCATCTGTAGTTAAAGCAGAGCCTAAAACTTCTTCTCCACTTTCATCTTTTACTTTAGCATTAAAATAGACTTCATTATTACAAACAAAGATTGATTCTAATATATTTGAATCTTCATCTTGAACCCAAACATATCTATAATTTGAATCAAATTTTAAGACATGCATTTCATATTCATTATTTTTCATTCCAAAGAAAGCATCATTCCAATTAGAAGAATAATCATCTCTAATAAGCGCTAAATGATCAGTATAATAAATTGTTTGATTTTTCACTGAACTATATTGTTTCCAAAAATATGATGCAATTCCTTCTTCATTTTCAAAATTCCATTCAAATTCAGTATCCTGATAACCGCCAGTATTAACTAAGCCTTCACCATTATCTTTAAAACTAATATATCCGTGATCCTTATTTTGTTTAGAATCATTTAAGAAATCAAATGTATAAGTTGTAAGAGCAGTTTTACTAGAATTCCAACCATCTTTAATTTCAGTCATCATCCATTTTTGGCCTGAAAGATCATGTCCAACAAATTTAGAGCAATCTTTTTCAGAAGTAATTTGCAAAGTCACTTTGGAAGAAACCATTTCAAAATAATATAATTTATCATTTCCTTCAACTTTTTTAGCTTCTAATTTACCTTTAACAAAAGGTACACCATCATCATCAGTTCCATTTGCTCCATATTCAACAGAAAATTTATAATCAACCTTTGTTACATCATAAGCAAATTCTAAATATACTTTTTGACCTTTATATGCTTCTGTTATTTCTTCTTTTGTTTCTAAATCAGTAAACATTTTAACTGTTGATAATTTTAAAACACTAGTATCAGCAGTAATGGAGTATTTTGTTTCAATCTTATCTGTAGAAATAACTACAGGTCTAGTTGGCATTGTAAAATGGTAATAACCATCTTCTTCATTTTCTTGAGTTTCTACACCATTGATCATTACTTTTGAACAATGAAAATTAATACTACTAACTAATTCAAATTTTAATTTTGTACCTGGTAAAGTTGATCTAACATTAGCAACTTTTTGATCTTCTTCATCTTCACTGTCTAATAAAACATTTTTAACAAACATAGAAGTACTATAAATAGTAAATTCAGTTTCTGCTGTATCTAATTTAATCTTTACTTCACCTGCAGGCATTGTAAATGTAAAAGTTCCATCTTTAACAGTATAGCTAACATCTTCATCACCAGATTTAATTGTTAATTTATCATTAAATTGATGACCAGGTTTTAAAGAAACAATAAATGAATATTCTTCACCTGCTACACCACTAGTAGGAAGACCTACTAATGTTGCTACAGAACTTGATTCATTAATAATAGCAAATGTATTTGCATTTGCTTCTTGTTGTCTAACCTCAGCATGTTGATTAACTAGAGGAACAGAATTACAAGCAAATAATGTTGTTCCTAATAAACTTAAAGTTAATAATAATTTTGCATTTTTTTTCATATTAATTATTCCCTCCAATTACTTTGTTTCAGCTGCTATTTGTTCTACTTCGCAAGAAATAGTTACTGCGTATTCAGGCATAACAAATGAATATTTTCCATCATCAGTTTTTGTAACTTCTACTTCAACTGTTGTAGTACCATACCATCCGTTCGATTTTTTATAAGTAGCTTTTACATTTTTTACATTATAGCCTTCATTAGCATTTGCTTCAATATAAACAGTTGATCCATTTTCAGCTTTTGTAATTTCTTCACCAGCTTCATTAGTGACCTTTAATGAGCAGTTTTCGTTAGCTGTAATTGTTAAATCATGTTTCTTAGTAACATTAGCATTTGCAACTTTTAGATAAGTTTCATCATCAACATAAACATAGAAATTTGATTTTGTAGTTAAATTTGCACCAGTACATTCAGTTGTCTTTGTTGAATCTGTATATAATTCAAATGATGTATAAAGATTGTTATTTGTAATAAGAAGTTTATCAGTAATATTCTTAGAAGCATCTTCAGTCCAGGCAATTCTAGTTTCACCATCATTAAGTTTTAAGACATGTAAAATTACATCTTTATCCCATATACCAATATAAGCATCATTCCAATTGCTACTAGATTGGAAAGCAATCATGTTCTTAGTAAAATAATATGGTTTGGTTGAAGAATGTGTTGCTGAACCTTTAACTAATAATTTTCCTGTAGTATCTTCTTTATTAGCTTCTGTAGTCCATGTTTCAATGATACTTGATCCTCTTAAAGCTTTACCATTAGAATTAAATTGATATTTCATTGCTGAATAAGAATTAATATTTTTTTCTTCTAAACCTGAAGATGAACCATAGAAATTCCATGTAGCATATTGTTTTTCAGTTACATACCAACCATAATATGTTGAATAATCATCTTCAATAATTGTAAGAGTTAAGTCACTTGAAATCATATCAAATGAATATAAGTCTTTTCCTTGATCAACACCATCAGCTACTTGTTTAGCAGTAACGCTTGTTCCATCAGCAGCAGTAATCTTTATATCATATTTTACTAATATAGGAGTGTAAGCAAATTCAAGATATACTTTTTGGCCTTTATAACCAGATGTTATTTCTTCTTTTGATGTTTCATCAATATACATCTTTACAGTTGAGAGCGTTGATTTAAATTCATTCATAGTAATATTATAAATTCTATGATCTTTATTAGTAGTAATGCTTACTGGATGATGAGGCATTATAAAATGATAATAACCATCTTCACCAATAGTTGTTTCTACTTCATCAATAAATAATTTAGTAAATAAAGAGTCTTTATCTTCATGAGTTTTAAACTTTAAAGCTGTTCCTGGTACAGCAGAATAAATATCAGTTTTTGTTTCTTCTGTACTATTTTCTAAAACGATTTCATCAATGAATGTTTCATCTTTAGTAATAACAAAGTCATTTAAACCTGTGCCAACCGAAATTGTTACATTTGATGCTGGCATAGTAAATGTAAATGTATAATTATCACTAGTAAATTCAACTGGCTTGCTACTTCCATCAAGAATTGATACTGTTTCATCAAAGTAATAGCCTGGTAATAAAGTTAAATCAAATGTAATAGTTTCTCCAGCTAAAGATCTTTCTGGTAAACCAGTTAAAACAGCACTTTCACTTGATAAATTTGTTAAAGTAAAATATTGTTTTACATTTACATCAAATGAGGCAGTAGCTTCATTATGTTCTTTTGATTTAAATACAAATGTAATAGTTCCATCATTAACGAAAGTAAAATTACCTTCTATTTGGTTTTCACCAACACATACAATATATTGATCTCTTGTTAAAGTTGTAACACCACTAGAAACACCATTAACTAAAGTATCTAATTTTACTTCAATAGAAGCAAAATCAAAAATTTCTCCTACTTCCCATTCAGTTTTAGTAGGTTTACTTACACTTAATGTATAAGTTCTTTCTTCTTGAGATGATGAAGTAGAAGAGCTTGTTGAACTAACATTATTTCCTAGGTTACATCCAGTTATAGTAACCAAAGCTAATAATGCAGCAACTGATAAAAAAGCTTTTTTCATTATTTCTCTCCTTTATATAAAAAGTTAAAAGTTATCAAGATGATTAACATTTCCTTTTATGTTTATTAATATACAAATATAATAAATATATTTCAAGAATTCTATCAATTTTTTTTATATTTATGATAAAAATATTATTTTTTAGAATATTTATCGTTTATCAATATTATTTTTTATGATAAATATTATTAATATATATAAAAAAGGCATATTTTATTATGCCTTTTTTAACAATTTAAATTTTTTTGAAAATATATGTTTTTTTATTATAAACATTACTACTTGTAGACATTTTACCTGTTAAAGTTAAGCCACTTATATCCATTGTTAATTTATCTAAAATAGAAAATATATTAGCATTTAATGTCTCAATATTACTTATATTTATTTCAAATTCATTTACTTCATAATCAAAATATCCATAATTTGTTGAATATGATTCAAATCCATCTTTAATTTTCCCTTTTCCATTGTCATTAAAGATAAGAATATAATCATTTCCATTATCAGCTTTTGTTTGATATTTACTATTTAATAATGTTGATAATACTCGATCACTTGTAAGAGGTTGATATACATAAATATCTTTTGTTATTGAAATATTTTCGTTAACTAAAGATTGTGCTTTTAAAGTAATTTTTCCTTCTTTTAATCCTTTTAATGAATAAGATTTTGTTTCTTCAACATATGTTAATTCTGCAAATTCATGACCATTTATAATAGATAAAGAATAATTTTGATTACTTCCGCTTGGTAATACACTAGCAGTAATATTATTAACTGTTTTATTTACTTCTACACCTATATCATTAAAATTAATTTCAATTGAGGTTGCTTGTTTATAATTAACTTCTATATCAACATTTTTTTCCACTCCATTAGATGAAGTATATGTTAAAGTTGCTTTGCCTTCACCAACTGCTCTTAATCCACCCATCGAAGAATAAGTAGCTACATTATCATTACTTGATGATTTATATTTTATTGTATCAATCATTTGAGTTGCCGTATTTGGAGCAAAAGTATCAATTTTAAAATTAATATAGTCTCCTACTTCAAATTTATTATAATTACCATTATCTTCTGTAGCATATGTTGCAATAGAATAATCTGTAAAATAACATTGACTTGGTGCAACATCAAAATTATTATTTTCTTTTTTAACGCCTGTTTGTTGGCTAAATTCATGTTTAGTATATTCTAAAGCAGTAGGGCTAGATTTTAATTCATGGTTTGTAAAATCATAACTATCTTTATCATAATCACTACATTCAAAAGTGAAACTAGTAACCATATCATTATCAATATTAATTATTAATGAAAAAGCTTTATATAAAGTAGAAGAATAAAAAGCTGTTTTTTCTATTTTTTCATAACTTGCGTTTAAAGATATCGTTCCATCTTTATTAGTTAAATTAAAGCTTTGCCAATCACCTGTATATGTTAAATATTGTGTAGATTCAACATATTCATCAATAATAATATTTGCTAAACCATAATGAGTTTTATAATTTATTAATGATGATTGTTTTTGAGCAGTTTCTAATTCAATATCTTCTCCAATTTTAGATTTAAAAGTAGAATTATATTCATTATTTGAGCTTCGATTTATTTCATAATAATAACCATTATTAATTCCAATAAATCCATTATAAGTTTTTGTATTATTAGAATAATGATCTAATTCTATTGTTTTAGTACTAATTCCATTAGAATAAATATTAAATGTTCCATTAGTTTCATCATTAGTAGATCTTAATGGATATTTATGAATAATTTTTTTAGTACCACTTACAACATTTTGTTGTTCTAAAGCAATTGATTTTGATAATTTATCTTTTATGTAATATTGATTATATATAGATTCTTTTACTATAGATATCATAATAGAATCGGACATTAAATTATCAGTAGTAATAGAAACTTCAATTTTAGCTTTTAAAGCAATAGCTTTTATTAATCCAGAATTAGAAACAGTTAAATAATTTTCAACAGTGCCATTATCACTAGTGGCAGCATAAGTTACAGTATTAACTGAACTAGTTGGAGTTATTTCATAATTAAGTTTTAATCTATCTCCAACTTTTAATAAATATGTTCCTTTATCATCTTGTAAAGTACCCTGTGGCACAATTAATTTAATACCAGTTGCTTGTTGTCCTATAACATTAATAGTAGCAGTATCTTGTAATTTTCCATCATCAGTAGTAATTGTTACTTTTGTACTGCCCACTTTTTTGCCTGTAAGTAATCCATTTTCATCTACTGAAGCAATTGTATCATCTTCAACACTAAAACTAACTTTTTTATTAGTCGCATCACTTGGCATTATTTTCCAACTTAATTGAGCAGTTCCATTTAAATCAACATTTATAGTTTTTCTAATAAATCTAATTTCTGTAGCATTTTTTTCTTCACTACTTGAAGTAACACTAGATGAACTACTACTTGAAGAAATAGATGAAGACGATGAAGCATTATTAGAAGAATTAGATAAAGAATTAATTGATGAATTAGTAGTTTGGCATCCACTTATAAGAAAAGCTAATGTCATTATATATATTTTTGTTCTTTTTTTCATATATTTACCCTCCATTACTAATCAATATAATAAAATCTAATAAAAACATTTGATAATTTCATTTTTTTTATTGTACTATTATTGTAATTAAAGGAAAAGGAAAAATAAAATGAAAAAGAAATTTTTATTACTATTATTATGTTTGCCTATGATATTTAGTTGTCAAAATACAAACAATTCATTATCAATTAGCATACCTGATTCAGAAGAAGAAACAAGTTCTGATACATCAAGTAGTACTACTTCATTTTCTGAAAATACAGTCCCATTATTCTCAGTTGATGAAATGCTTACTAACGCAACTAAATTTGAACCTAATAAAATTCATTATTATCGTAAAGATAATTTTAGAACAGAAGATATAACTTATAAAAATTATGGCTATTTTTATACTTTAGAAGGAAAAGCTGATTCTCATACTGATGCATGGGATGAAAGTGATTTGATTGGATATGTTGGTTTTCCAAGTGATGATTCAATAGATAGATTCTACGATGTATTAAAAGCTGATGTTGCAATTCAACATGCTAGATTATATTCTATTGAAGATAATCCAAATAAAGTTAATGAAATGACATACGAACAAGGATTAAAAAATTTAAAAAATTGGGAAAATAATTTAGACAATTTTTTAAAAGAAACTTATTTTGTATTAAGAAATGATGAAGATGGTACTTATACAAATAAAGGTACTTTAAAAGCTGAATTAATTGATAATGTCCTTCATATCACTGCCGAAAAAGATTACACATACTTATATGAAGAAGTAAAAGCAACATATGATATAACAATTAATATTAATGATGATGGTTCTTTTTCTAAAGTATATTTTAAATTAGTCGATGGTGAAACAATAACAATTAATAGTTTGGAATTAACTTATGGAGATAATTTCCAAGCAAAAGATTTAGAAGCAAAATTTAATCCTGAAAATTATTTTTCTAAAAAAATTGATGTTTCATTTAAAGATATATATTCTCCTGAAGATAAAATAAATGTCTTAACAGTAGATTCTGCAGCTTATTTAATTCCACATCAAAATGGTATTAATTATTCATCTGATTTTGTTTACTACCCTAAAACAGCTGTTGATTATTGGGATATTAATGTTTTAAGTTCAAGTAATGAAGAGGTAATATCTTATTCACAAGCCGACAAATGTTTTGTTTGTAATAAGCCAGGTAAAACCACATTAACAATTGGTAATCCTTATAATCCATATTTAACTAAAGAAACAGGTGCAGTAGTCGAAGTTGAAGTTCTTTATGCTGAACCAAGTGACATTGTTGCTCATGCTCCATACAATATGGAAAATTATGTTGGTGAAGCATTTACAAATACAGATGTTTTATTAGATGTTGAAATTGGACCATATTGTGCTGCTCAAGAAATGACTGTTTCTTCATCAAATGAAAACATTGCAACTGCATATATTAATGATAATAATGAAGTAATGGTTCATGGTGTGGCTGTAGGTGAAGTTGATATTACTGTAAGATCAAAAATAAATCCTGAAATATCAAGAACATTTAAATTTAAAGTTGTAGGCGATCTAACAGTTGATAAGTTTACCGGTTCTTGGGAAGAAAACACTTATTATTCAACATATAAAATGAAATTTGCTTATACATTCAATGAAGATTTAACTGGATCAATGTCATTATCTGCTCTTGATTATCAAGGAAAGGAAGTCTCATACAACTTTACTTTCACATATAAATTAAATCTTGAAACACAAGAAATTAATATTACTCCAAATCCAAATGAAGAAGGTCTTGTTCCTCAAAAGAATTTATGGACTGTAAAATATTACACTAGTGAAAAATTAAAAACTTATTTCCAATATGGCGAATATTATTTCAGTATTAATCTTATTAGAGTAAGTGAATAAAATTTATTAAAATTTAATTAAGCCGTCAAAATTGACGGCTTTTTAAATGAAAAATTTTATATTGAAATATATTTTTTATATGCTAGAATACTCATAGTAAAAGAACCGTCAATAAATTGAAAGGCTTTGAAAATGTTGATTGCCAAAAGAGGTGAAAAATATGGAAAAGCTTATTTCAATTGAGCTACGTAATTACATAGAAAAAAATGATGCTTTTAAATTAATTAATTGGTTAAGTGATTTTGATGTTATTCAATATATGAACGAAGAAAAAGCAATAATAAATACATTGAATAATATTTTAAATAACAAACAAGAACCATTATTAACTTATTATTTAAATCAAAGTTGTATATTTCATATGATTGATTTAAATAATGCACCAATTGGCTTTATTTCTTTAATTCCTTGTAAAAATAATATTTATGAAATTGTTATTGCTATTGGAAATAAAGAATTATGGGGTAAAAAATTGCTAAGCAAGTTTTAAATAACACGATTAATTATATTCAAGATAAATTAAATGGAAAAAAATTAATTGCAAAAATTCATCATCAAAATACTAGATCGATTAATCTATTTACTCATTTTGGATTTGATAAAATATATGGAAATGAAATATATCTTCATTTTCAGTTAACTTTAAATAATTCTAAGAATTTCTTTTTTGAAAGAGCATAATTATATAATCCTATATAATAAGCACTTAATAAAGCTGTTCCCATAGCCATAATTTTAATGCTTTCACTTAATAAAGGTGTTCTATATTCTAAATAATAATTTGTTTCACCTTTTTTAGCTAAAAATGAAATAAATCCACCTTGTCCTTTATAAATATCAACATCTTCTTGATTTGCTTTTAAGGACCATCCTTTATCATAAGGAATCTGTAATACAACAAATTTATCTTCATCAAAATTAGTTTTAAAAGAAAATGAATTAACATCATGTTTAATATCATATAAAGGATTTTGTTTTAATTTATTAACTTGATTTAAATATGTATCTTCATATTCATATACAATATAAGGTTTTAATAAATATCTATTATTATCCATTGTTTCAAGCACTTCTATTTTAATTCTTGTAACTTGATCATCAACATAAAATCCTCTTTGTTTTTTAGTATCACCATTTTTATTATAATAATGTTTCATATGAGTATCAGAAGTAATTAAATATTCTTGTCCATTCTTTTTGCCATATAAAGATATTTTTAAATTTTCTCCCATTCTTGCTTGAATAGAAACAAAACATTTACCTCTAGTAGAACATTCAGAACCAATATTTAAAGAAGTAGTATCGATATCCATATAAGAAAACCAAGTTAAATTTTTACTATTTTCATAAGAATAATTACCTTTATAAGTAAATTGATTATTAAAATATGGTTCATTATTCCATTCAGCATAATATATTTTAATTAAACTATTTGTTAAAGTTCTATCTGTATTATAAATTCCTTCACTTATTTGATTAATAGAATTAACTTCATTAAATTTAATATTACCATTTGGAAATAATTTATCATAATCTTCTTTATAAATAATTGCTCCTGTTAAATATGCTTTTTCGTTAAATAAAGTTTCTTTACTAGAATAAGATAAATAACTTTGATATGTTAAAGGAGTTTCACCATTATTTTTATAATAATCTTTATTAGAATCAGTTTTAATTATCGTATCAAAAGCATATCCTAATTCAATAAAGTTATCATTTCTATAAACAACATGTTTATCAGTAGATAAATATTCACTAAAACCAAAAGGAACATTATTATCATCACTTTTTAAAACATAATATTTAATACCTAAAAATTCATCTAAATTAATTCTTTTTTCATGCACGCCCATACTCCAACCATTTCTACCACCATATTGGACTTGAGACCAATCTAAAAAATCTTCTAATTCATAATCATAAATAGAATGAAATGTTCCAACTCCTCTAGTGCCATATATCATTGCTAAATTATTACCATCTCTATCACTAGTAGTAGAAAATAATCTGAAATAAGATTTATCAACTTCATTTATTTGATTAGCAATTTTTACTTCTTCAGTTATATTATCTTGTCCTTGATAAAGATTAGTAAATGAAGCTGTTCCTTGGCACATTAAAGTAATATTACACATAACCACCGCTTCTATAGCTACTAAATATCTCATATCATACGTTAAAGATTCTTTTTTATAATTTTTACGTAAATATAAATACAAGAAGAAAACATATATAATTTCTACATATAAATAAATAGTTCTTTCATCCATAGCTTTTAAATTAGATATTTCTTGATTATATCCTTCTTGACTCTTATATAATAAAAATCCATAAATAATTAAAATTATTCCAAGAGATAAATCTAAATACCATGCGCTCATTTCTTCTCTTTGATCATATTGAACACCTATAAACAATAAACTAATTACTGTTACAAAAATATACCACCTTGCATATACAACATTAGTAAATCCAGAAAAACAATAATATGCAAACGGCGTAAACATTAATAATAACATTCCTAATGTACCAACAATAGTTGAAGCAGTATGTTTTTTTATACCTTGAATTAAACAAGGAATAAACATTAATAATAAAGGAGTATAAATAAAACATGAAGCATAAGCATTATCATAGCCTTGATTAGCAAACACCAAAGAATCAAAACAATCTACATTTGGAGTAAAAAAAGCAATTAAAGGATATAACAATCTTCTTTTTTCATCATAATCCCATTTAAATAAAGCATCAAAGAAAGGTTTAAATCCTTGATCATTAAATATACCTTTAAAACAATCTACTAAATTAGTTAAATATGTTTGATCACCTACTCTTGAATTTGTTAAAGCAACAGAAAAACAAGGCAGAACAATTATACTACATAATAATAAACCTACTAAAAATGCAAATATACCTTGTAATATAACTTCAATTCTTATATCCATTATTTGCATTGTTTTATCAATTTTTCTTTCTTTAGAAATAATAGAATAATATTTTAAATTTTGAAAATATCTAAATATTGCGTATATTACTCCACAAAAGCAAAAAGAAATTAAGAAGAAATAATTAGTTAAGCCCGTTATAGCAATAGATATAATTAACAACAATGGCTTTTGATCCTTAATTACATATTCTATTCCTAATAAAACTAAAGGCAATAAAACAGCAATTTCTAAAAAATGATTAAACCACAAATAATACAAATTCCATCCACAAAAAGCATAACTTGTAGCAATTAACCAAGTAGTTTCTTCTTTTAATTTAAATTTTTGTAACAACAGTTTCATTGTTAAACCTGCAAGCACCATTTTAGTAATCATCATAAATGCTTGAGCTTGTGGAATAAGATTTCTTGGCACAATCAATAACACTAAAAAGAAAGGATTAAATAAATAATAAAAAGAATTTGCACCTATATTATTTACTCCTAACATTGCAGAATCATCCCACAGAACAAATTTTCCAGTTTTAAAAAATGTCCACCAATCATCATATCCATTAAAATAAAATGGAATTTCTTGTAAAGTAAAATCACCAGAAACTGGTATAGTAAATTGATTGCGTATTAAAGTATAAAAAAACATTACAAACGCTACACAATACATAAAAAAGATAAATGGAACATATTTTTTCTTGCTTAAAATAAAATATTTTTCTTTAAACCAATTAAATATTTTATTTGAATTAAATTTATCTAAAAAGTTTGATAATGTTTTTTTAAATTCCATTTTTAACCTCTATTTATGATACGTTTCATTATTAATAATTTTAAATGCACGATATATTTGTTCAAGAACAATAGCTCTAGTCATTTGATGAGTAAAAGTCATTTTCGATAAACATAATCGATAATTTGCTCTTTCAATTACATCATTAGAAAATCCTAAAGAGCCTGCTATAACAATATCAATATTTGAATTAGTATTTGTGATTTGTAAAAATTTATTACTAAATTCAATAGAATCTAATTCTTGACCATGTAAATCTATTAATAAAACAAAATCTTTTTCTTTAATTTGTTTTAATAATCTTTTACCTTCATTTTCTTTAACTTTTTCATCTTCTTTTAAAGAAGAATTATTGATAATTTTTTCGTCATCTACTTCTATAATACTTATTTTAGTATAACGAGATAGTCTTTTTAAATATTCATTAATTTCATTTTTTAAATAATCTTCTTTAATTTTTCCTACAGCAATTAATCTAATATTAACCATTAAATATTTCCTCAGTTAATGTTCCTCCACAAACCATTTCTCTTTGTTTAGCACACCTAACAGAAATATGAGAAACATCAACTCTTCTTTTAGCCATAATCTTATAAAATGTATTTAAAGCCGTTTCTGGAGTATTTGCTTCTTCAGATAAATGCGCTAAAACAATTTCTTTAGTTCTATTAGTAATTACTTCTGATAAACATATAGCAGAATCTTCATTAGATAAATGACCATAATCACCCATAATTCTATCAATTAAATATTGAGGTCTACCACTTGTAAGTTGCATTCTAACATCATGATTTGCTTCAAAAATATAATAATCAGCATCTTTAATATAAGATAAAACTCTTTCATATATATAACCAGTATCAGTAATATATACCATTTTTTCATTATCACTGTCTTCAATAATAAACCCTACTGAGCCTACAGCATCATGAGAAGTAGGTACTACAGTGATTTTAAAGCCATTAAGATTATAGCTTTTATAAGGAACTAATTCATGTTCCCTATCTAACAAAGTAGTAGTTGATTTAGTAGCATAAATACATCTACTTTCAAATATTTTTAATCCTGCTGTATGATCAAAATGAGAATGTGTAACTAAAACAACATTAATATTAGATAAATTAACATTAATCTCATTCAAACAACTTTTAAATTTTCTTTCCGATAAACCATCATCTATTAATAAATACTTACCTTTAGAAAAAAGTAAAGTAGAATTACCTTTAGATCCTGATTCTAATATATAATATCTCATTAATTGTTACCCTCATCTTGAATCTCTGTAAATTTATTTATATTCATCATAAATGCTAATTTAGATAACCCAATACCACCATTTCTATTTTTAATTAAATTAACTTCAATTATCTGAGTATTAGCAAATGGATTTTCTAAATCTTGATTTTGTGTTTCTTCTTTTGTTTTTTGATAATCTTCTCTATAAAGCATCATAACTGTATCAGCATCTTGTTCAATAGATCCAGAATCTCTTAAATCAGACATAATTGGTCTTCTTTTTTCTTTTTCATTACCTCTAGATAATTGACATAAACATAAAACAGCAATATTTAAATCTCTAGCTAAACCTTTTAAAGAACGAGATATTTCATCAATATTTTCACGATTATCTTTCTTTTGTTGCTTTAAAGTAATTAAACCTAAATAATCAATAACAACTAAACTTAAATTAGGATCTTGTTGTTTTAATTTAGTAACATTTGTTTTTATCATTTCCATTGATATACCAGAAGTATCATCAATAAATATTTTTACTTTATTAAGTTTATCTTCACCTTCTTGAATTGCCATCCAATCCGAATCTGATAAATCACCATTTCTTAAAGATGATGAATTAACATTACTAATCGAAGCAAGTAATCTTTTAATAATAGATTTTGAATCCATTTCTAAAGAAAAAATAGCAACTGTTTTTTTACTTAAACTTGCAGCATTATACGCTAAATTAATAGCAAAAGCAGTTTTACCAACTGAAGGTCTTGCTGCTAGAATATTTAAAGTGCCTGGTTGCCAACCGGAAGTTAAAGCATTTAAATATTTAAAACCAGTATCTAAACCAGTTACACCGCTTTTTTTAACTCCTCTTCTTTTTTGTAAATCTTTAGAAATTTCACTCATAACATCTTGAGCACTTTTAAATCCACCTGCTGTTCTACCACGAATAATTTTTGACATTTCAGTATCATACATAGAAATAAAACCAGAAACATCATCAACTTTTTCTTTTTCAAAATCAGCACTAAAGAATTGATTTTGTAATTCTTCTGCTTTATTAAAAAGCTTTCTAACTAAAGCTAAATCATGAACATTTCTTAAATGGAATAAAGCATTCTTATCACCAACATAATAATCTTGTAATTCTCTTAAATAATCTACTCCACCAATTTGATCAAGCTTTTTCATATTAACTTGAAGTTCATTAGCAATAGCAGCATTATCAATAGCTTTATTTTGACTATCAAGGTTTAAAATAGCTTTAAATAATATACCATTTTTAGGATCATAAAAATCATTAACTTCTAAAGAAGCTAAAGCTTCACTACAAACTTTTTCTGAAGCAATCATTGATCCTACAACTGACTTTTCTGATTCAATATCATAAGGAACTTTTTTTGACATATTACTTCTTCTCACTTACATGAACATTAACTGTTCCTATAACCCCTTTATACAATTCAATTTTTAAACGTGTAAAACCAAAAGCATTTACTGGATATTTATCCACAAATTTTCTTTTATCTAATTCAATGTTAAATTTCTTAAACATTTCTTCAACTATTTGTTTAGGAGAAATATTACCACACATTCTTCCATCTTTAGAACTAGTAGCAGTAAATTCAAGAGTAATAGATTTTAACTTTTCAACTATTTCTTCAGCTTTTTCTTTTTTCTTAGCTTCATCTTCTGCTCTTAATTGAATTTGATTATCTAAAACTTTTTTTGAGCCAGCAGTATACATAACTGCTAAACCATTTCTAATTAAATAATTAGCCCCATATCCTTGAGACACTTCAACCACTTGATCTTTTTTACCAACATTTTTAACATCTTTTAATAAAATAACTTTCATTTTTATTCACCAACCTTTTTATTCCTTGCATCTTCAAGATAATTATCAAGAACATTTTTAACTTCTTGGACAACTTCTTCAACTGTTTTATTATGGAATTTAGCAGCTGCAGCAGTAAAAGAACCACCACCACCAAGTTTTTCACATAAAATTTGACAACTTATGCTTCCATCACTTCTTGAAGATATACCAACATCTTTATCAGAAATTCTACCTACAACAAAACAAGCATTAATACCTGAAATCTCTAATGTTTCTGTTGCAACACGAGCCAACATTGCTTGTTCAACAATATCTTTTTGATCAGCTCTAGCAATAATTACTCCATAATAAGGAGTAAATGAATTAGACATAATTTTATTTTTTAAAGCATATTCTTCATATTCTTCTTTTAAGAATGAATTAGCAACAACATTATCTGCACCAAAATTTTTTAAAACATAAGAAGCATCATAAGTTTTAGCAGAAATATTTTTACGATAATAATTTGTATCAAGAATAATACCCGCTAACATAAATGTTGCAAATGGTTCAGGGACTTCAATATTTTTAGAAGAATATTTAATCATTTCAACTACCATTTCAGAAGCAGAAGAAGCACTTGGGTCAATATAATTAAATTCTGTTTTTTCAACATATTTTTCGCCTCTTCTATGGTGATCAATAACAGCAATTCTTTCTGCTTTTTTCACTAAAGAAGGTGAAATTGTATTTTGAGGATTATGAACATCAACAATAATTAATAAAGATTTTGAATTAATTGCATCAACTGCTTTATTTGGAGATATAGTCAATTCGTTGATTTGTTCTTTATTAAATAATTGTTTAAATGCTTTTTTGGTTTTACTTTCAAGAGCAAATTCATCATAAACAATTTTAATCTTTTTAGTAGTAGCAGATGCTAAGCAATACACACCTAAACATGCACCTATTGCATCTAAATCAGCAATATTATGACCCATGATATAAATATCACTTGATTCAGAAATTAATGCAGTAAGAGAATTTGACATAACTCTTGATTGAACTGAATTTTTCTTTTCTTTAGATTCAGTTTGTCCACCAATAAATCTCAAATTTTCTCCATAAGTAAACACAACCGCTTGGTTTCCCCCTCTAGATAAACTAACATCAAGAGAAGTAGATGCCATTTCGAATAAACGAGAATAATTATCTGTACCACTTGCCATACCAATAGATAAAGTAAATTCATTATCACTTTCATTTGTAACCGATCTAACAGCTTGTAATAGAGATAATTTATCATTAATTAAATTTAAATAATCTTTTTTTGTACAAATAAATAAATATGAATCATTACGATATTTTTTTAATAACAAATTAAATTTTTTTGCGTATTCAATAATAACTTTTTGCATAGAAGCTAAAGCATCATTAATAGTAACATCATCAAGAATATTTGCTAATTCTTGATAATTATCAATAGCAATAATTCCTACTGCAGGAGCATGATCGATAGAATATCTTAATAAGTCTTCATTAGTAGTTACATCTTTAAAAATATACATTTTAGCTTGAGGGAGTAATTTAACTAAATAATTTTTATTATTGATTTCAATTTTCATTTCATCAATTTTAGTGTCCAATAAATTTTTCAAAGTAGGTTGCCAATCAAATAAATTATGATCAATTAATTTAGTTTGGATAGTATTAAAATATGTATTAGTCCAAACAATATTATTATTATCATCGACAATTAATAAACCTAATTTACCAAAATCATAAGCTTTTTGAATATCATTACCAAAAACATCTAAAGAACTAAAATCTGTTTTTAATTTAGAATTTGATATTTTAATTAAATTATATAATAAAAGCATTAAATTTAAGAAAATAATTACAAGTAATGTTCCTAAGAAAATTTCTTTTATATACGCACTTAAATAATCACTATCCATAGTGAAAAATAAAACACCACAAGCAACAATTTCAAGTAAAAATAATATTAATGAATAGCCTATTCTTCTTTGTATTACTTTTTGCATAAATTACCTCTCTTTGTTTTTTTATTATACTATAATAAACACACTAAAATAAACTCATTATTTTATGAAATTGATTTTCATTGATAAATGAAGAATATTTTGTAATGTTCCAAGCCCAATCATTATAAGTGGAAATATAAAAATAGAGACAATTCCTAAAAAATATAAATAATATCTTCTTTTTATTTTCGCATATTTTGCTAAAAAATAAATACCTTGATATATCATAAAAAAACTATAAATAACCCCAATATTAGCTATTATTGAATATAAAATAAATAAATTATTTTCTTTAGTTATTTCAAAAAAAGAAAAAATCATTAATCCAAATACTAAAATATAAATATAACCAATAATTTTAGGCATAAATTCTAAAGATATTATAAATTTCATAGAAAAATTATCACTTAATTTA
>CAJKZK010000005.1 GCA_905204225.1 uncultured Bacillota bacterium | reverse complement strand
TTCGTTTTATATTTTATTGCATATGTTTTAATTATTGGTTGTAGTAATGTGGCTGATTCTTATTTATTTAGTCGGTTGTTAGAAGAAAACATTCAAGAATATCAATATTCATTAGTATTTGCTAGTGAAGTTTTATTAGAAATTATTGTTTTAATATTATCAACCAAATTTTTAAAAGAAAAAAATTATGTCATATTTTTAAAAATATCAGTTATTATTTTATGTTTAAGATCTATTTTATTAAGCTTAAATTTACCATTACCATTTTTAATTGGTTTTGCTTGTTTAAGAGGGATAGGATGGGGTGGTTTTTTATCTGTTCATATCTTAATTTTAAGAAAAATTGTTTCTAATAAATTAATAACAAAAGCAATAACATTATTAACAATTGCGTTATCTTTAGTTAATGGATTAATGACTTTATTTGGTACAAAAATATATTCTTTTTTAGGAATTAATAATTTTTATTTATTATTAGGAGGAATTCAATTAATAGGAGTTATCATTATATTAATAATGAAATTTAATTTTAAAGAAGATTGTATTGTTAAATAGATATTTAAAATTTAACAAAAATAGTGTATATTATTTATACGTAAAAAGTAAATTAGATGCATGGGTCACATAATTTACTAGATTGTTGACTCTTTGGAGGCTTACTTATGGAAGAAAATAAAAATGTTAATAAATATCATAATCAATCTTTATATGTATGGATTGTAGTATTGATATTGTCATATTTTATGGGGCAAGCAATATTTTCTGATGCAGGAAATGCTTTTGGGAAAGAACCTTATGGATATGCGATTTTGGCTATAATTTGTGGTTATATTTTAAGCACAATTTTGTATGAATTAGGAAAATTAATTTTTGGTAAAATTGCAGGTTATAATTTAATTTATATCAATTTGTTTGGATTTACTTTTATAAGAAATAAAGATAACAAATTATCTTTTAAATTTACTAGATTTGAAAATTATGGTGGAAAAACACTTATGGCTCCAAAAAGTAATAAATCATGTTTAAGTTTATATTTATTAGGAGGAAGTATTTTTTCTAGTATTATTACTGCTTTAATGATTGTAGGTTCTCATTTGTTAGTTCAAGAAATTGGCTTAAGAATGTTAATTTATATTGAATATATAATGGCAACAGTAATGTTAATTATTTTAATTTTTAATTTAGCACCTTTTTTAAATGATGATTTGTTTGATGGATTTGTTTTAAGATTAGTTCATCATTATAAATTTAAAGAACAATACCATAAAATTTTATTAGAAGAAAATGCATTAATTACTGGTAGAGGTGAACTTTTATTTTTTGCAGATGTTGATTATTCTAACCCATTAATTAGTAGAGCAAGCATATATAATTATTATTATTTATTAAATAAAGATGAAGAAAAAGCTAAAGAAATGATTCAAATTGGTTTAGATAATGATGATTATTTAACAGATGAAGACATAGGTATTTTATTATCTAATAAATATTATTTTAAATTAATGAATGATAATTATGAAAAAGTTGGTGAAGAATTTTATAAAGAAGAAAAATCTTATAGAAAAATAGCAGTAAATTATAATAATTATGGCTCTATTAAAACAGCTTTATTAGTATCTAGTTTAGTTGATTCTAGTTATGATTTATATGAACATATTTTAAATGTAATGGATAAAAAGAAAACTAATTTTTCCAGTTTAAGAATGGAAAAAGAAAACCAATTAATTGAAAGAGCACTTGAATTTATTAAATTAAAAAAAGAAGATTGGTTTAAAGAAGTTGATTCAGCTGAATAAGCTGAATTTTTGCTTATGTGTATTGTTATTAGTGTTATTACTTGTTTTTTAATGATTTTATCAATAATTTTTTATCCTTCAATAAAGATAAAAAATTTTAAGATAAGTTTATATTTGATTATTTGCTTGATTGGAGCACTTTTATTAATTTGTTTTCATCAAGTTGATTTAAATGATATAAAGAATGAATTTATTAATAATTCTTCAATTAATCCATTGAAAATTTTATTATTATTTTTTTCTATGACATTTATTTCTATTTTTCTTGATGAGGTAGGATTTTTTAAATTAATTGCTATAAAAGTATTATCTAAAGTGAATAATAATCAGTTAATTCTATTTATAAACATTTATTTTCTTGTAGCAATTTTAACTATTTTTACCTCTAATGATATTATTATTTTAACTTTTACACCTTTTATTTGTTATTTTTGTAAAACCGCTAAAATTAATCCATTACCTTATTTAGTAGGAATTTTTATTTCAAGTAATACTTATTCAATGATGTTTATTATTGGAAATCCTACTAATATTTATTTGGCTACTTCGCAAGGAATTGACTTTATTTCATATTTTAAAATAATGGTTTTTCCAACTATTTTAAGTGGTTTATTGGAATTTATTATTTTAATTTTAATATTTAAAAATAAATTGAATAATAAAATTTTATCTAAAGAAATAGAAGATATTGGATATAATAAAACTTTAATAATTATAGGATTAATACATTTAACAATATGTTTAGTTTTTTTAATTGTTTCTTCATATTTGCATATAGAAATGTATTTGATAAGTTTAATAAGTGCAATAAGTTTATTAATAATATCATTAATTTATTTTGTTGTAAAAAGAATCAAATTTGATAAATATTTAGATATTTTTAAAAGATTACCATATGAATTAATACCATTTATGATATCTATGTTTGTAATATCATTAGCGTTAAATAAACAAGGTATTCCATCGATTATTTCTAATTATCTTAATAAAGGTAATGAGATTATCAATTATGGAATTAGTTCATTCTTAATGTGTAATGTTATGAATAATATTCCTATGAGTGTTTTTTATGCATCAATTATTAATAATGGTGATTTAAAAGCAACATATTCTACTATAATTGGTTCTAATTTAGGAGCATTTTTAACTCCTATTGGAGCACTAGCAGGAATTATGTTTACATCTTTAATAAAAAAGTATGATATAAAATATACATTCTTAGATTTTATAAAATATGGAGGAATTATTTCTATTCCAACTTTGTTAGTGGCTTTATTTTCATTAATGCTGTTTATATAAATTACTAGATATATGATTAGGTTGTTGAAAAATTTAAATTGTTTGATAAACTAATTAATGAGAGGTTAATAAGGAGATTATATGGAAAAATATTTGTTATCATGCGAATCACCTGTTGATTTGTCTTATTCTTATGTGAATGAAAAAAACATAAGCATTATTAATTATTATTATTTAATTGATGGAGAGCCTCATATTGATGATATGGGTAAAGATCCTAATTCATTAAATAAATTTTATCAATTTTTAAAAGAAGGTAAGCTTCCAAGCACATCTCAAGTTAATGAATTTCAATATGAAGAATATTTTAGAAATTTATTAAAACAAGGACATAATGTTTTACATATTGCATTTGGCTCAGGAATGACTCAATCAGTTAATCAAGCATATTTGGCAGCAGAAACTGTAAGAAAAGAATTTCCTAATCAAGATTTAATTGTTATTGATTCAGTTTGTTCATCTTCTGGATATGGAATGTTAGTTGATGATGCATATGATTTGATGCAAGAAGGAAAAGATATTAAAGAAATAGTTAGTTGGATTGAAGAAAATAAAACAAAAATACAACATCAATTTTATTCAACAGATTTAAAATATTTAAAAAGAGGCGGTAGAGTATCAGGACCTGCGGCAACAGTTGGCTCAATTTTACATGTCTGTCCATTAATGAGGTTGAATTATGCTGGAAGAATTATTGTATATAGCAAAGTAATTGGAAAAAAGAAAGCAATAAAAAGCATTGTCGATGAAATGGAAGCTCATGCAGAAAATGGTTTAAATTACGCAGGTAAAGTCTTTATTAGTAATTCAAATTGTTTAGCTGATGCTGAAATGTGTAAACAAGAAATTCTAAAAAGATTTCCAAATGTTAAAGATGTTAAAATTTTTGATATTGGTACTGTTATTGCTTCTCATACTGGCCCTGGAACTGTTGCTTTATTCTTCCATGGTGATGAAAGAATTAAATAAATTTATAAAGGTGCTTATTGAATTTATATAAGCATCTTTTTAATTTTGAAAACAATTATAAAAAAATATAATATTTTTCTTGCATTAATTATTTTTTTAATGCTAGAATAATAGAGCGTGTGGTTACAGCACCAAGCGTTTCATGTTGCTCTGCAACTTATTTTTTAGAGAAAATACTAAACACCCGGTGTTGTGATTAACAAAATTATTATTAAGAGAGGAGAATTTTCTATGCCAACCATTAATCAATTAGTTCGTCAAGGACGTTCTAAATCTGTAGAAAAATCTAAAGCACCTGCATTGAATTTCCGTTGGAATTCACTTGCTAAGAAAGAAACTAGCCAAGCAGCTAGCCAAAAAAGAGGAGTTTGTACCCGTGTTGGAACAATGACTCCTAAAAAACCTAACTCAGCAATGCGTAAATATGCTCGTGTACGTTTATCTAACGGATATGAAGTTACCGCTTATATCGGCGGAGAAGGTCACAACCTTCAAGAACACTCAACTGTCTTTATTAGAGGCGGAAGAGTTAAAGATTTACCAGGTGTTCGTTATCACATTATTCGTGGTGTTAAAGACTGCGCTGGTGTTGCAGACAGAAAACAAGGTAGATCACTTTATGGTGCTAAAAAACCAAAAGCTGCTAAGTAATTAGAGCTATTATTTAGAAAGGAGAAATTATCATATGCCACGTAAAGGATATGTTGCAAAACGCGATGTGTTACCAGATCCAATTTACAATTCAAAACTCGTAACACGTTTAATTAATAAACTCATGCTTGATGGTAAAAAAGGCACTGCTCAAACTATCTTGTATGAAGCTTTCAAAAAAGTGGAAGCAAAAACAGGTAAACCTGCAATGGAAGTTTTCGAAGTTGCTATCGGAAACATTATGCCATCTCTTGAATTAAAAGTAAGAAGAGTTGGTGCTGCTAACTACCAAGTTCCAGTAGAAGTTTCTGCTGAAAGAAGAGTCACATTAGGCTTAAGATGGTTAGTAAATTATTCACGTTTAAGACATGAAAAAACAATGGAAGATCGTTTAGCTGGCGAAATCATTGATGCTGCTAACGGAACAGGCGCTTCAGTTAAGAAAAGAGAAGACGTCCATAAAATGGCTGATGCTAATAAAGCATATGCTCATTACCGTTGGTAATTTAATATAGAGGAGAAAGAATATGGCCCGTCAATATCCAATTCAAAATACAAGAAATATTGGTATCATGGCTCACATCGATGCTGGTAAAACAACTGTTTCAGAAAGAATTCTTTTCTACACAGGTAAAGTTTACAAAATCGGTGAAACTCATGATGGATCCGCTACAATGGACTGGATGAAACAAGAGCAAGATAGAGGTATTACAATTACTTCTGCTGCTACAACTTGTTATTGGAAAGAACATCGTATTAACTTAATCGACACTCCAGGTCACGTCGACTTTACAGCTGAAGTTGAAAGATCTCTTCGTGTTCTTGATGGTGCAGTTACTGTTCTTGATGGAAAGAATGGTGTTGAACCTCAAACTGAAACAGTTTGGAGACAAGGTACAAAATACAATGTTCCAAGAATTGTTTTCGTTAATAAACTTGATGCTACTGGTGCTGATTTTGAAATGTCAGTTGATTCTATTGGTAAAAAATTAGGTGCTAATGCAGCAGCTATTCAATATCCAATAGGTATTGAATCATCTCTTAAAGGTGTTATTGATATTATTGCTCAAAAAGGATATATCTATGCTGATGCTAAAGGTTCTGATGAAGAAGTTGTTGACATTCCAGAAGAATATTTAGAAAAAGTACATGAATTAAGAGAAAAATTATTTGAAAATTTAGCTAATTTTGATGATGATATCATGATGAAAGTTCTTGATGGACAAGAACCAACTGAAGAAGAAGTTAAATCAGCTATTAGAAAAGGTGTTTTAACATGTCAATTCTTCCCTGTATTATGTGGATCAGCATATAAGAATAAAGGTATTCAAAGATTACTCGATGCAGTTGTTGAATATTTACCTTCACCAGTTGATATCCCACCTGCAGTTGGTCATACTCCTTATGGAGAAGAATATGTTTGTGAACCAAAAGATGATGCTCCACTTGCAGCATTAGCTTTTAAAATCATGACAGATCCATTTATTGGAAAATTAGCTTTCTTCCGTGTTTATGCTGGTACAGCAAAATCTGGAACATATGTATTAAATGCTACTAAAGATGTTAAAGAAAGATTTGCACGTTTAGTTTTAATGCATTCTAATCATAGATCTGAAGTTGAAGAAGTTTTAGCTGGTGATATTGGTGCAGCAGTTGGTCTTAAATCAACTACTACTGGTGATACATTATGTGATGAAAATCACCCAGTTATTCTTGAATCAATTCAATTCTCAGACCCAGTTATTTCTGAATCTATTGAACCTAAATCAAAAGCTGATCAAGAAAAAATGACTGCTGGTTTAATTAAATTATCAGAAGAAGATCCTACATTTAGATTCTATACAAACCATGAAACAGGGCAAAGTATTATCGCTGGTGTTGGTGAACTTCACCTCGATGTTATGGTTACCCGTTTAAAAGATGAATTCGGTGTTCAAGTTAATGTTGGTGCTCCTGAAGTTGCTTATCGTGAAACAATCCGTAAAACAGCTGAATGTGAAGGTAGATATATTAAACAATCTGGTGGTCATGGTCAATATGGTCACGTATGGATTAGATTTGAACCTAACCCAGGAAAAGGATTTGAATTCGTTGATGCTATCGTTGGTGGTGTTGTTCCAAGAGAATATATTAAACCAACACAAGATGGCTTAAAAGAATCATTAGATAGAGGTTTAGTTGCAGGTTATCCAATTATCGATATTAAAGCAACTTTATTCGATGGATCATACCATGATGTTGACTCATCTGAAGCTGCTTATAAAGTAGCTGCTTCATTAGCTTTAAAAGAAGCTGCAAGAAAATGTGATCCAGTTATTCTTGAACCTATTGAAAAAGTTGAAATTACAGTACCTAATGAATATTTAGGTGATGTAATGGGTGATATTGCTTCAAGAAGAGGTACCGTTAATGGATATTTCTCAAGAGGTAATGCAGAAGTTATTGATGCTTCAGTCCCACTTGCTAATATGTTCGGTTATGTTACAGATCTTCGTTCTTTAACAAAAGGTCGTGCTAACTACACAATGGAACTCGATCGTTATGAAGAGTGTCCAAAATTCGTTGCTGACGAAATTATTAAGAAAAATTCAGCTAAATAAGTTTAAAATCATCACTACTTAAGTAATTTTTACTTGAGTAGTTGATTTTATAAAAAATTTGCTATAACATTTAAATGTTAAATCATAATTAATAGGAGGAATTTTAACAATGGCAAAAGAAAAGTTTGACAGAAGTAAACCACATGTTAATATTGGTACTATTGGACACGTTGACCATGGTAAAACAACTTTAACAGCAGCTATTACAACTGTCTTAGCTAAAAAAGGCTTATCTGAAAAGAAAGCATACGATCAAATCGATGCTGCTCCAGAAGAAAAAGCACGTGGTATTACAATTAATACAGCTCACATTGAATACCAAACAGAAAAGAGACACTACGCACACGTTGACTGCCCAGGCCATGCTGACTATGTAAAGAACATGATTACTGGTGCTGCACAAATGGATGGAGCAATCTTAGTTGTTGCTGCAACAGATGGTGTTATGCCTCAAACACGTGAACACATTTTACTTGCTAGACAAGTTGGTGTTAAATACATCGTTGTTTTCTTAAATAAATGTGATCAAGTTGATGATCCAGAATTAATCGATATCGTTGAAATGGAAATCCGTGATATCTTAAATGAATATGGTTTCCCAGGAGATGATACACCAATTATCCGTGGTTCAGCTTTAAAAGCTCTCCAAGGTGATCCAGAAGCAGAAAATGCAATTATGGAATTAATGGATGCTGTTGATACATATATCCCAGATCCAGTTCGTGATTTAGATAAACCATTCTTACTCGCTATCGAAGACGTTGTTACAATTACAGGTCGTGGTACAGTTGTTACAGGTAGAGTTGAACGTGGTGTTGCTAAATTAGGTGATGAAGTTGAATTAGTTGGTATCAAACCTACAAAGAAAACAGTCATTACTGGTATTGAAATGTTCCGTAAAACACTTGATGAAGCTAAATCAGGTGATAATGTTGGTATCTTATTAAGAGGTATTAACCGTGATGAAGTCGTTCGTGGTCAAGTATTAGCAAAACCAGGAACAGTTACTCCACATACAAAATTCGAAGCTTCTGTTTACGTATTAACAAAAGAAGAAGGTGGCCGTCATACAGCTTTCTTAACAAACTACAGACCACAATTCTATTTCCGTACAACAGATATTACAGGTGTAATTACATTACCTGCTGACGTACAAATGGTTATGCCAGGTGATAACGTTACATTAACTGTTGAATTAATTCACCCAGTTGCAATTGAACAAGGTACAAAATTCTCTATTCGTGAAGGTGGCCGTACAGTTGGTTCTGGAACAGTTAACTCAATTATTAAATAATTTATTAAAAAATTTAAGGATTCGCTTAAAAAAGCGTTTCCTTTTTTTATGTGTTGATAAAAAAATTTTTTTATATTAGCATGTAATTGAAAGAGGAGAAAAAAATGAAAAAACATATTTTAAAACTTAGTTTAATTGCATTATTAGGCTTTGGTTTATTCGCATGTGGAAATGATGATACATCTAGTGCATCAAGTACACCTGCATCATCTAACACAACAAGTAGTACAACATCAAATACAACTACTTCTACTACTACAAGTAGTACAACATCAAGTACAACAAGTAGTACAACATCAAGTGCTGCAGAAGTACAATTAAGCAAATTAGCGGATATTAAAACAATTGCTAAAGGCACAAAGGTTAAGTTCCGTGGTTCTTATCAAGGTATGAATAATAAAGTTTATACTTTTAATGGTGTACAACAATATACTTCATATTTTTTAGCTGATGGAAACGAATGGACACAATTATTTCAATTTGATAAAAATCTAGTTCCAGAAGGTATTAATATTGGCGATATAGTTGAAGTAGAAGGAACAACAGCGCACTATACAAATAAAGCAAACACCTATACAATTCCTGAAGTTACTCCAACATCTATAAAGAAAGTAACTGATGAAACAATTGTTGCAGGCAATTGGATGACTATTAATGAAACTTTTCATGAAGCATTAACATTAGATATGCTTAATAAAGGCGCACATATTGAAAATGCAGTTGTATTAGAAAAAACTATTGATGCTAAATATGGAAATGTTACTATCGATTTTAAATTTGGTGAAACAAATTATACATTATTGCTTGATTCAAGATATACAGATGTAGAAGCTGCTGAAATTGCTAATTTAGCTCAAAACGATATTTTTTCATGTGATACATATGTAGGTGTAAATTCATCTACATCAAAAGCTCAATTTGTATATGCTAATAACTTTACAAGAACTCAAGGTGCTACAGTTGATGTAACTGGTGTTACTGCTGATGCTGAAATTTCAGTTGTTGCAGGCTCATCTAAGAAAATAACTGCTTCAGTTACTCCAAGCAATGCTACAAATAAAGAATTAACATATACTTCAAATAATACTGAAATTGCTACAGTTGATACAAATGGTACAGTTAAAGGTGTTGCTGAAGGTACAACAACAATTACAGTTGCTTCGGTTGCAGATACAACTAAATCTGCTACAGTTAATGTTACTGTTGTAAAAGCGGCTGATACAGGAAATTATAGATTAATTTCTACACATGATTTCACTACAGGAACAGCTAGTGCTGAATTTGATGCAACATCTGCAAAAGCAGCATTTGCAAGAAATATGACTGGTACTGATTCTATAAATTCAATTACATCTGTAACAAAAGTATATGATGGAAATGGTATGGGTGGAGCTAAAGATGGACAATTTGGATTAATTAAATTTGGCGCTTCAAAAGCAAACGGTTCTATTACAATTAAATTTAATACTGGTGTTCTCGTTTCAAAAGTTGTTATTAATTGCCATTCATTTTATGCACTTAGTACAAAAAATCCTACAAATACAGAAAATTTTATAGGTGTAAATGATATTACTCCAGTCGCGGCACCATATAATGAAACTGCAACTCCAGAAAATGTTGAATTTGTTATTGAAAATGGATCTAATGAAGTTACTATTAAATCATATAATCCAAAAGGTACTTCAAAAGGTGGAAGATTTGTTGCATATTCAATTTCTTTCTATTCTTCAAAAGCTAAAAAAGATTAATTGATAAAAAAAATCTATATTGAGCGGATTTTTATATCCGCTCTTTTTACATGAAAAAACTTTATTGTTTTTAATTTATGATTTTATTATAATAAAAAAGGGCACCATTATGAAACCAATATTAATATGTATTGCTGGTGGGTCAGCATCAGGTAAAACAACAGTAGTAGAAGAAATACAAAAGAAAATAGGTAAAGATGAAGCTATTTTTATTCGTCATGATGATTATTATCGTGATCAAGAATATATGACTTTAGAAGAAAGAAGAAAAGTCAATTATGATCATCCTGATTCATTAGAAAATGATTTATTAGTTAAACATTTAAAAATGTTATTAAATGGCGAAGCAATTGATAAACCTATTTATGATTTTGTTTTACATACAAGAAAAAAGGAAATCGAACATATAGAACCTAAACCTATTATTATTTTGGAAGGTATTTTAGTTTTAGAAGATGAAAGAATTCGTGATTTATCTTCAATTAAAGTTTTTGTTAATTGTGATGATGATTTACGTTTTATAAGACGTTTACAACGTGATATAAAGGAAAGAGGTAGAAGTGTTGATTCAGTTATTAATCAATATTTAACAACTGTTAAACCAATGTATCATTTATTTGTTAGACCTACTATTAGATACGCTGATATAATTATTCCAAATGATAGAGAACATACTATTGGTACTCAAATGTTAATTAGAAATATAAAAGCCTTAATTAAAGAAAATCAAAATTAGTTAATACTCTTGATTATTGATAAAAAATATTATATTATTTTTTAGCAATGGACCCTTAGCTCAGTTGGCAGAGCAACTGACTCTTAATCAGTGGGTCTGGAGTTCGAATCTCCAAGGGTCCACCAAATCAAAAAAGTTAGAACCGTTACTTATTTAAAGGTAACGGTTTTTAATTAAAATGTATAATATAATTGTTTGTTAAACCTAATATTTTGTTGTTGATAAGTTTTTTTATTTGAAAAAAAGAAAAAATATTATATAAACTAATGATTTAAGTTTTTTTTATGTTAAAATATAACAAGTATACTATTGAAGAGGTAAATGAAAACTTTAATAAATATTTAGTTTAATTATGAAAAAAAAATTGCGTATCTTATTCCCTTATGTAGAAGCAGGACTTGGTCATATCATTCCAATGAAAGCATTTGTGTCAGAATTTAAGAAAAAACATTCTGATGAATTTGAGATTATTGAAAGTGATTTCTATAGAGAAGATAATGATCAAGACTTAATAAAATATGAAACATGGTTTTGTAATCATGTTAAATTATTTGCAATTTTTCCTTTCATAGGAAATATAATTACTTTTTTGGATTATATTATTCCGATTAACATCGCTAGCAATTTTGTTATGCGTACTTTTCATAGAAAAGCATATAAAAAATCTTTAAAAAAAATGGAAGATTTTCATGCAGATGTAGTTTTTTCTACTCATTGGGCTACTAATTATTATGCACATAAAATAAAAAAATGCCCATATACAATTTTATACTGTCCTGATTGTGAATTAATTAATGCATTTTCATATCCTAGTGATTTAACCTTAATTAGTACAGAAGTTGGTTATAAGAAAGGATTAAAAAAGAAACATCGTTTTAATGAAGATAATTTAAAGATGACTAAATTTTTAATTCGAAATAGAGCTTTTGAAATTCCATATGATAAATATGAAAATAGAAAGAACTTAAATTTACCAATGGATAATTTTACCATCATGTTTATGGATGGTGGATATGGTATTGGTAAAATGGAATATTTATGTAAGAAATTAGTAAATGACAAACGTAACATTACAATAATTGCAGCATGTGGAAGAAATAAAAAATTATACGAAAAATTTATTAATTTAAAAGCAAATAAAAATGTTAACTTTGTTGTTTTAAATTTAAATGATGATGTTTTACCTTATATTGCGGCGTGCGATTTATTTGTTGGTAAAGGTGGAAATTCTATTGCAGAACCTACTTTTTTTTCACACCCATCGATAATTTCAACTTTATCAACAGGTATTGAAAAAAGGATTGCTCGATTTTATCAAGATGATGTAGGTTCAAGTATTATATGTACAAAAAAGAAAAAAATACTAAAATTAATAGGTGCATTTATTGATGATTCTTCATTATTAAAACCTTATGAAGAAAAAGCATATTTAGATCACAATAGATATGGCTCCAAAGAATGTGTTGAAATAGTATATAATCAAATAAAAAAGGAAGTAAAAATAAATGATTAGTATAGAAATAAAAAATTATCTTGATATTGTCAATATGGTATTTTTAGGAATATTTATCTTTTTAACATTAATTGTTGTGCATTTTTTACTAATATCAATTGTGGGTTTGTTTTGTAATAAAAAATATCCACATAGTGATAAAAAATGTCGATATGGATGTATTATTCCTGCAAGAAATGAAGAGAATACCATTTCTGATTTAATTAATAGTATTCGAAAATCTGATTACCCACAAGATAAATTAGATATTTTTGTTGTAGCTCATAATTGTACTGATAATACTGTACGAATAGCACAAGAAGCTGGTGCAATCGTTTATGAATATAATAATATGAATGAATGTACTATGGGATTTGCTTTTAAAGCATTATTTGAATTTATTGAAAAGAATATAAATGGAGGAACAGCATCTTATGATGGCTTTTTCTTGTTTAATGCTGATAATATTGTAAAAAAAGATTATTTTACTAAAATGAACGATGCATTTAATTATTATGATAAAAAATGCGTAATTACTTCATTTAGAAATTCAAGAAATTTTAATTCTAATGTTATTGCAGGATTATATGGTATTTATTTTGTTATAGGTTCAAGATTTGAATCTCTTGGTAGAACTGTTTTAGGTATCTCTACTAGAGTACAAGGTACTGGATATGTTATTAATAGTGAATTAGTAAAAAATGGTTGGAATTATACCCAATTAACAGAAGATTGGGAATTTTCTGCTGATCAAGTTCTAAATGGAAATAAAATAAAGTTTTGTAATGAGGCAATTTTTTATGATGAACAACCTACGAATTTAAAAATTATGTGGAGACAAAGAGTGCGTTGGTCAAGAGGTCACTTATTAGTTTTCTTTACAAAATTTAAAGATTTAATGCAAAGTTTATTTTCTTCAAAAAAGAGAAAGAGTTTTTCTATTTATGATACAATGATAAATACTTCTCCATATGTAATTGTGGTAATGATAATGTTTTTATTAAAAATAGTATGTTATTTATTTGCACCTTTAGCTGATTTATCTATACCAGCGGCAGAAGTTTATAAATATATACTTTTTGGTGATAATCCTACAACATTTTTATTTGATTTTGATTTTAAAAATTTTATGTTTGTCAATAATGGATATTTATTTCACGTTATAAGAACAATTATTATTTCTTATGTTAGTTTATTTTTAACAGCAGTAATAACTTTTATTGCTGAAAGAAAACGAATTGGCAAAATGAATTTCTTCTTAAAATTATTTATTTGTTTATTATGGCCTTTATTTATATTTATTGAATTTCCAATTGATATACAAGCTATTTTTTCAAAGAATTTAAGTTGGAAACCGATACCACATGGCGATAAAAATAGTATAAAAGCCTAATTAATATTTAATTAATTGAGAATATAAAAAATTAAATTTTATAAAGAATATAATAAATAATAATCAACAATAGTTGTTAAAATTAGTATTATTTATATATTCTTTTTATATTAGGTGATAAAGAAGAAAGAATATAATATATATTTTCATTATTAAGAGAAATTAAATTATTTGTATTATTTGAAGAAATAATTTCTACTTCTTCTAAAGGAATATCATCTTTTGAAAAAAACATGGTTATATCCATACATTGTTTTCCTATTTGATAATAGATTTTGTTTTGATAAAAAAAACATAATGTTTTTAGTCTTGATAATCCATGGCTATAACCAAAAGGAAGTGTCAATATATACCCATTATTTGGTGTTTTTTCAATGTAATCATAACCAACTTCAACATCTTTATTTATTTTTTGAATTCTTATAATTGGACATATTAATCTTAATGATGGTTTTAATTCTAAATATGGATTATAACCATATAAAGCTAGTCCAACTCTTATAGTATTACAATAAGATAATTCTTCATTTATAAAATTTGATGCTTGCGAATGAATAATTAATTTGTCTTGATAAAAATAAGTATCTATTATGTTTTTAAATATTTCTTTTTGTTGAGTGTTATCTTGTGAACAAAAATGAGTATATATTCCTTTTAATTTCAATTTAGAGTTTTTAATTATATTAATTGCATCTAAAATTTCATTTTTATCTATCCCTAGTCTATGCATACCAGTTTCTATTTCTAAATGGATTGAAATTGGAACATTTTGTTTTGCTAAAATTCTTAATTGATTTAAAGAAGAAATTCCTTGAGTTATTTTTAATGAATATATTGTTTTAGCATCATCGCATCTACCAAGTAAAAGTAGAGAAGAAAAAATCATGTTTTTTCTTAATAAAATAGCTTCAGATATATTGCTTACTGCTAACATAAAAACATTATTACTTGCTAAAGTGCGACCTACATGAATTAAAGAATGACCATAAGCATTATCTTTAATAACTGCAATTACATTCTTTTTAGTGTAAGTTGCTATTTTTTTATAATTATCAATAATATTTTTTAAATAAATTTCAATATATGCTTCCATAACATCACATTAAAATGTATGTTATTTCAATATAAAAAAAGACTTTTTATAAGTCTTTTAATCTTTTAAATCAATTTCTTTAAGTAATTCATTGAATGCTACTTCAGCTTGGTCTTCATCTACACCATTAATTTCAATGAGAAATTCGTTTCCTTTAGGAACAACTAAAGCCATAACATTCATAATTGATTTTAAATCTGCTTCTTCATCTAATACTTTAATTGTACAATCTGATTTAAATTTGTTAGCTTCGTTAACAATTTGAACTGATAATCTTGCAGTTAATCCATTAGGTGATAATACTTTTCCTGTAACTTGTTTCATCTTAATTAATTTAGAAACATAAAAATGCTTTTAGTTTCATTCCTTTCAAAATTATCATACAACAATGTTAAAAATGTTGCAATAAAAGAAAAAAAATAAGAATTTTTAACTAGATTAATAACGTTAAAAATAATTTTCTTGTAAAAAAGAAAAAAATCGTTATTATAATATATATATATGACTTTTTTGTCATTGTTAATAAGGATTTGAGTAAAAATGAACAAAATTAGAAAAGTAATTATTCCAGCTGCAGGGCTAGGAACTAGATTTTTACCCGCTACAAAATCATTACCAAAAGAGATGTTTCCTATCATTGATACACCTACTTTACAATATATTGTTGAAGAAGCTCATGATAGTGGAATTGAAGAAGTAGGAATTATAGTATCGGTAGAAAAACCTAGTATAAAAAAACATTTTGAAATAGATGAAGCATTAGAAAATCATCTAATTGCGACTAATAAATTACAAGAAGCTCAATTAATTAGAAAAATTGCTTCTTTGACTAAAATAACATTTATTTTACAAGATCAACCAAAGGGCTTAGGTCATGCTATATTATGTGCTAGAGAATTTATTAATGGTGAAGATTTTGCTATTATGTTAGGCGATGATTTAATTGCTAATAGAAATGGAAAGCCAGTTTTAAAACAATTAATTGATGCATATGAAAAAACAGGACACTCAGTTTTAGGAGTTCAACAAGTTCCTTTTGAAGATGTAAAAAAATATGGAGTAGTTGATCCTATGAATATTGATGGTAATTTAATTAAAATTAAAGGAATAGTAGAAAAACCATCATTAGAAGTTGCTCCATCAAATTATGCAGTTTTAGGAAGATATGTTTTAACAAATAAAATTTTTGATTATTTAGCTAAAATTGTTACAGATGGAACAAAAGAAATTCAATTAACAACTGGAATTGAAGATTTATTAAGTGTAGAAGATGTTTATGCTTATTGCTTTGAAGGCATAAGATATGATATTGGAGATAAATTCGGTTATATTAAAGCTACTATTGATTTTGCATTAAATCGTGATGATTTGAAACAAAAAGTAATGGAATATATTAAAGAAATTGCAAAATAATGCAAATTTCTTTTTTTTTTGCAAAGATACTCTACTAAACTTATAAAATTTATTTTATAATAAATATGTTTTATAGGGAGGAATAAATAAAACATGGCAAATGAGATTAAAAAGACCATGAAATCTGTTGATGGAAATACCGCAGCAGCTTTAGCGTCTTATAATTTTACTGAAGTCGCAAGTATTTATCCTATTACTCCATCTTCAACAATGGCAGAATTAGTAGATCAATACGCTTCAGAAGGAATGAAAAACTGTTTCAATCAATTAGTTAAAGTAGTTGAAATGCAATCAGAAGCAGGAGCTTCAGGAACAGTACATGGTGCTTTACAAGCAGGTGCTTTAGCAACAACTTATACAGCATCACAAGGATTATTATTAATGATCCCAAATATTTATAAATGGGTTGGCGAATGCTTACCTGCAGTCTTACATGTATCTGCAAGATCACTTGCAACAAGATCACTTTCAATTTTTGGTGACCACCAAGATATATATGCAATTAGACAAACAGGCATTACAATGCTTTGCTCACATTCAGTACAAGAAGTAGCAGATTTAGCTTCTTTAGCACATTTAATTGCTATTAAATCAGAAGCTCCAGTATGTCACTTCTTTGATGGATTTAGAACTTCTCACGAAATTCAAAATGTTGAATTCATTGATCCAGCAGAATGGGCAAAATTATTAGATAAAGATGCTCTTGAAAATTTCAGAAGAAGAGCATTAAATCCACATACACATGCAGTAACTCGTGGTGGTGCAGAAAATGATGATATCTACTTCCAAGGAAGAGAAGCACAAAATAGTCATTTTGCAAAAATTATTGATGTAGCTGATTATTATTTCAAAAAAGTCAGTGAAATGACAGGAAGAACATATGCTCCATTTGTTTATTATGGTGATCCAGAAGCAACAAGAATTATTATTGCTATGGGTTCAGTTACTGAAACAGCTATTGAAGTTGTTGACCATATGAATAAAGAAGGAGAAAAAGTTGGTTTAGTTAAAGTACACCTCTATCGTCCTTTCTCCGCAAAACATTTAGTAAGTGTTATTCCAAATACAGTTACAAAAATTGCAGTATTAGATCGTACAAAAGAAATGGGTGCTACTGGCGAACCTTTATATCTTGATGTAGTCGCTGCATTAGAACAAGAAAATAGACATGTTGATGTTTTAATCGGTGGTAGATATGGTTTATCAAGTAAAGATACTCAACCAAAACATGTTAAAGCAGTTTATGATTTCTTAAATGCAGAAAAAGTTTGGACTGGATTCACAGTAGGTATTAATGATGATGTAACTCATTTATCAATTCCTGTTGATGATACTTTCCATGTTGATGGAAATTACACATCTTGCTTATTCTATGGCTTAGGTAGTGATGGTACTGTATCTGCTAATAAATCTTCAATTAAGATTATTGGTGATGCAACTCATCAATATGCTCAAGCATATTTTGCTTACGATTCAAGAAAAGCTGGTGGTGTTACTAGATCACACTTAAGATTTGGTAAAGAACCAATTCACTCAACATATTATGTTGAACATGCTGATTTCTTATCATGCTCACTTGATTCATATATTTTCAAATTTGATATGATTAAGTGCTTAAAGAAAGGTGGTACTTTCTTATTAAATACAGATATTCCTGCTGATGAATTAGAAGCAAGATTACCTAATAGAATGAAAAAACAATTAGCAGAAAAACATGCTAAATTCTATATTATTGATGCTAATAGCTTAGCAGCTAAAATTGGTTTAGGACGTAGAACTAATACAATTTTACAATCTGCTTTCTTCTATTTAAATCAAAATATTATGCCTTATGATCAAGCACAAGATTGGATGAAAAAATTTGCTCAAAAATCTTATGCTAAAAAAGGTGATGATATAGTTAAAATGAACTGGGATGCTATCGATGCTGGAGCTCAAGGATTAATTGAAATTAAAGTTAAAGATGAATGGGCTTCTTTAGATGGAACAAGAGTTTATGCTACAACAGGTGACGAATATTTTGACTCATTTGTTAATGTAATTGGTTCATTAGATGGTTATAATTTACCAGTTTCAAAATTCTTAGATTATGAATTACTTGATGGAACAATGAGAAATGATGTAACATTCATGGAAAAACGTTCTATCGCTGATAGAGTTCCAATGTGGATTAAAGAAAATTGTATTCAATGTAACCAATGTGCATTCGTTTGTCCACATGCTACAATTAGACCATTCTTATTAAATGAAGAAGAAACAAAAAATTTACCAGAAGCAGTTAAAAATGATGTTCTTCCAGCAATGGGTGGACCAGCTGTTAAAGGTTTAACATTTAGAATCCAAGTTTCACCAAAGAATTGTGTTGGTTGTGGATTATGTGTTGTTGAATGTCCTGGTAAAGCTGGTAAGAAAGCTCTTGAAATGGTTGAAGCAAAATCTCAATTTGATACTCAAGAACCAGCAGCAGATTACTTATATAAACATGTTGAATATAAGAATGGTGGATTCCCTGTAACAACAGTTAAGGGTGCTTCATTCTTAATGCCTTATGCTGAAGTATCTGGAGCATGTGCTGGATGTGGAGAAACTCCATATTATAGATTAGCATCTCAATTATTTGGTAAAGATATGTTAATTGCTAATGCTACTGGTTGTTCTTCAATTTATAATGGTTCAACTCCACTTACACCTTTCTGTACTGATAAAGATGGTAATGGTATCGCTTGGGCTAACTCATTATTTGAAGATAATGCTGAATATGGCTTTGGTATGAGAATTGCTACTGATTATAAACTTGGTCAAATTTGTAAGATTTTTGAAGCAAATAAAGCAAATGTTGAACCTGAATTACAACAAGCTATTGAAGATTATGAAACACATATTAAAGATAGAGACTATGTTAGAGGAATGGTAAAACATTTAGTAGAATTAGTCAAAGCTTCTAAAAATGAAGAAGTTAAAGCTGTCTTAGAATATGAAAGAGACTTAGTTGATAAATCAGTTTGGATTGTCGGTGGTGATGGATGGTCATACGATATCGGTTATGGTGGACTTGATCACGTTATTGCTAATGAAGAAGATGTTAATATCTTAGTTCTTGATACTGAAGTATATTCTAATACTGGTGGACAATCTTCTAAATCTTCACAAACTGGTTCTATTGCTAAATTTACAGCATCTGGTAAAAAGACTGCTAAGAAGAACCTTGCTTTAATGGCAATTTCTTATGGTAATGTATATGTTGCTCAAATTTCTATGGGCGCTAATAAAATGCAAGCAATTAAAGCTATGAAAGAAGCAGAATCATATAATGGACCTTCATTAATTATCTGCTATTCACCATGTCAAGCTCACGGCTTAAAAGGTGGATTAGCTAATGCTCAAAAGACAGAAAAAGAAGCAGTTGAATGTGGATATTTCCCAATCTTTAGATACGATCCAAGACTTGAAGCAGAAGGTAAATGCCCAATGCAAATGGATTCAAAAGATCCAGACTTCTCTAAATTTAGAGATTTCGTTATGACTCAAACAAGATATTCTCAATTACCAAAAGTAAATCCAGAACATGCTGAAGAATTATTAACAAAATCTCAACAATATGCAGAAATGCGTTATAAGAGATTTAAAAAACTTTGTGATTAATTATTAAATTTTTAAAAGGTTCAAGGAGTGAATCCAAGAACCTTTTTTAATGGGTAAAATTAATAATTTATAATAGTTAAATTTAAGAAAAGAATATTTAAGTACATTCTTTTCTTTTTTATTCTTTCATTAGTTGTAATAAATCATAAATAAATATAAAATTAGCTTATTAGGTGATTAATATGTGTGAAAAAAGAAAAGATTATATTTCATGGGACGAATATTTTATGGGAGTAGCAGTACTTTCTAGTATGAGAAGTAAAGATCCTTCTACTCAAGTAGGAGCATGCGTGGCTTCTCAAGAAAATAAGGTGGTAACTATGGGATATAATGGTATGCCTGTTGGAGTTAATGATGATATTATGCCTTGGGGCAGAGTAGGTAAAGATGAATTAGATAATAAATATTTATATGTTTGTCATGCTGAATTTAATGCAATTTTAAATTCAAGAGGTTCAGTTAGAGATTGTAAAATTTATGTTACTTTATTTCCATGTAATGAATGTGCTAAAGCAATTATTCAATCAGGAATAAAAGAAGTAATATATATGGATGATAAATATGATGGAGCTTTAAATAATTTAGCATCTAAAAGATTGTTTAATTTAGCAGGTGTTAAATATAGAAAATACGAAGGAAGAAAAATTGATATATTATTTAAAGATTATGAAAAAGTGGATTAAAAGATATATTATTTTAACAATTTGTTTGTTATTATTTATTTTGCCAACTTTATCAGTTGTTATGTTTTACAAAGTTATTAATACGCCTACTAGTAAAATTATATTTTATTCTATCTTAGGAATCATTATAATTTTATATTATGGAATAATGACCTATTTTATGTTAAAAAATAGAAAGTAGAAAAGATGAACGCTATTGAAATTAAAGATTTAAAGTTTAAATATGAAGAAAATGAACCATTTGTTCTAGATGGTCTTTCTTTGAACATAAATAAAGGGGAATATGTTTCTATTATTGGACATAATGGAAGTGGTAAATCAACATTAGCTAAATTAATTATAGGATTACTTGAAAAAGAAAGTGGAGAAATAAAAATATTTAATCAAGAATTAAATATTGATACAGTTAAAGATATTCGTTATAAAGTTGGCATTGTTTTTCAAAATCCTGATAATCAATTTATTGGAGCGACTGTACGTGATGATATAGCTTTTGGATTAGAAAATCATTGTGTTGAACATGATAAAATGGAAGATATTATTAATTCTTTTGCTAAAAAAGTTAACATGGAAGAATTTTTAGATAAAGAACCAAGTAGTTTATCAGGTGGGCAAAAGCAAAGAGTAGCGATTGCAGGTGTTTTAGCTATGCAACCAGAAATTATTATTTTAGATGAAGCAACTGCTATGCTTGATCCACGTGGAAAAAAAGAAATAATTGAATTAGTTCATAAATTAAAAAAAGAAAATGAAAATTTAACAATTTTATCTATTACTCATGACCAAGAAGAAGCTAATATTTCTGATAGAGTTATTGTAATTAATGATGGGAAAGTAATATATAATGATGTACCAAGTGTAGTTTTTTCTCATCAAGATGAATTAGAAAAAATGGGATTAGAAATACCTTTTTTTGATAAATTAAAACAATTATTAATTAAAGAAAATATCAATGTTAAAGATTGTAAAAATCTTTTGGAGGTAAAAGATAAATTATGTCAATAAAATTTGAAAATGTATTTTTTACTTATCAAGAAAATACCCCATTTTGTACTCATGCATTAAATAATATAAATCTAGAAATTAGTGATAATGAATTTGTTGGATTAATTGGACATACTGGAAGTGGTAAATCTACTTTAGTTCAACATATTAATGCTTTACTTAGACCAAGTAAAGGTGTTATTAAAGTTGGAGAATATGAAATAATTGCAAAAGCTAAAAAAATTAAAAATTTAAAAAATTTAAAAAAATATGCCGGCTTAGTATTTCAATTTCCTGAATATCAATTATTTGAAGATACAGTTTTAAAAGATGTTAGTTATGGCCCTAAAAATTTTGGTGATAAAGAAGAAGAGGCTATTTTAAAAGCAAAAAAAGCATTAAAACTTGTAGGAATCAGTGAAGATTTATTTGAAAAATCTCCTTTCGAATTATCTGGTGGACAAAAAAGAAGAGTAGCAATAGCAGGTATTATAGCGTTAGAACCTAAAATTTTAGTGCTTGATGAGCCTACTGCAGGTCTTGATCCTAAAGGTGCTAAAGATATGATGGAATTATTTAACACTATTCATAAAAATGGAACAACTATTGTTATGGTAACACATAATATGGATAATGTATTAAAATATTGTTCTAGAGCAATAGTCATGTCTAAAGGAGAGATTATATTTGATTCTACACCTTTAGAATTATTTTCATATAATAATTTAAATGAAAAATATAATATTGATCAACCAATAGTTTTAAAATACGCTAAAGAATTAATAGATAATGGATTGAAATTAAATTTAAGTCAAATTAAAGATGTTGAATCTTTAGCTTTAGAAATAAAGAGGTGTTATCATGAATAATATTTCTCTTGGTAGATATGTTCCATATAATACTTTTTTACATAGATTAGATCCTAGAACTAAATTAATTTCTATGATATTTTTAATGATTTGCATTTTCTTTTCTTTTGGTTCTGTATGGACAAATTTATTAATTTATGTAATTTTAATGATTATAAATTATGTTTTTATGAAAATCGCTCATATAAAATTATCTCAATTATTTAAACAATTAAAAATGATGTGGTTAATGATGTTAATTTTATTTATTGTTAATTTATTTACAATAAAAAGTGAATTAAATGTTTATATACCTTTTACAGATATTGTAATTTCTCAGTTTACTATACCAGGTATTAATTTAACTATTCATATGTCGGCTATATTTAATACTATTTATATTTTTGTTAGATTAGCTTTAATGATATCTTTAACCTTAATATTAACTTCTACTACTAAACCTATGGATTTAACGTATGCTTTAGAATGGTTGTTATATCCATTTAAATATGTTCGTTTACCAATTCATGAAATTAGTATGATGATATCTTTAGCTTTAAGATTTATTCCTACTTTATTAGATGAAACTGATAGAATTATGAAAGCTCAATCTTCTCGAGGTGTAGATTTCCAAGATGGTAAATTAAAAGAAAAAATAGGTGCTATAGTATCTTTAATTATACCTTTGTTTGTTTCAGCTTTTCAAAGAAGTGATGATTTAGCAAATGCAATGGAAGCTAGAGGATATGATCCAAATAAAAAAAGAACTAAATATCGTATATTAAAATGGCATACAAGAGATACATTTTCTTTCATTTTTATTTTAGCAATCTTTATATCTTTATTAACTTTATCTATAATAAAGATAGTGATATTCTAATATGAGAGTTAAAGGTATAGTTAGTTATGATGGAAGTCATTATCAAGGCTTTCAAGATCAAAAAAAAGATAATATAAATACTATTCAAGGAGTCATAGAGAAATTATTATCTTATATTTGTGATGAAAAAATAGTTATTATAGGATCAGGAAGAACTGATAAAGGTGTTCATGCTTTAAATCAAGTTTTTCATTTTGATATGAATAATTATCGTGAATTAAATCATTTAAAATATGCATTAAATAGGATGTTACCTCAAGATATTTTAATTATATCTTTACAAGAAGTAAATGATGATTTTCATGCTCGATATAGTGCAACAAAAAAACATTATCGTTATATTGTTGATTTAGTTAGAAACCCATTTAATATTAATTATGCTTTATATTATGATAAAAAAATTGATGAAGAAATTTTATCTAAAGGAATTAATTTGTTTTTAGGAGAACATGAATTTAAAAATTTTTGTTCTAATAAAGAAAAAGATTCTTATATAAGAACAATTTATTCTTTTGAGTATAAAAAAGAAAATAATCAATTGATTTTTGATATTATTGGTTCTGGATTTAAAAGATATATGGTTAGAATGATTATAGGTACTTTATTAGCTTTAAATAATCATCAAATAGATTTATCTTATATTGAAACACGATTAAATGATATAAAAAAAGGAACAACAATTTATAATGCTGAGCCTAATGGGTTATATCTAGTGGAGGTATTTTATGATTAGGAATAATTATCACACTCATACTTTTAGATGTGGACATGCAATAGGTAATGATGAAGAATATGTTATTGAAGCAATCGGTATGGGATTACATACATTAGGTTTTTCTGATCATGTAATGCTAAAAGGTGTTAGACAAGATAATGTTAGAGGAGATTTTGAATGTACTAAAGGATATTTTGCTTCTATTAGACAGCTTCAATATAAATATCGAGATAGAATAAAAATATTATTAGGATTTGAAGCAGAAGCATTTGAAGAATTTTTTCCATATTATAAAGAATTATTAGATAATAAAGAAATAGATTATTTAATTTTAGGTAATCATTGTACTTTAGATAATGGAATTATAAGAAATTATTTTGGTAAATTTACAAATAAAAAAGATATTATTGAATATACTGATTCACTTATTAAAGGTATGGAAACAGGTTTATTTAGTGCAGTAGCTCATCCTGATTATTTTATGGATACATATTTTAAATGGAATTTTTTTACTAAAAGAATTGCAAAAAGAATTATAAAAAAAGCAATAGAATTAGATATTCCTTTAGAATTTAATTTATCTTGTTTTAGAAGAGGAAAACAAAAAAAAGGGAAAGAAATTAGGTGGGGATATCCTTATATACCATTTTGGAAGATGGTTAGCAAAATGAAAGCAAAAGTTATTGTGGGTATCGATGCACATGCACCTAGTGATATTTCTTCATATTTAAATGATGAAGGTTATAGATTATTAGAAACACTTAATTTGAATGTTATCGAAGAATTAAATATAGATAAAAAATATTAAAAAGTAAAAAAATAAAATAAAAAAGTTGTAATTTTCTATTTATTTGAATGTAGAAAATATAGAAAATCAAAAAGATAAGTGATAGACTTATAAGTGATTTATATAAAGGAGTTTTTATCATGGGAAGAGCACATGAAGTTAGAGCAAAGAAGATGGCTGCTACAAGTGCAGCAAAATCAGCTTTGTATATGAGAGCAAGTAAAGAAATTTATATGGCTGCAAAATCTGGTGAACCTGATCCAAATTCAAACTTAGCTTTAAGAGCAGTTCTTGAAAAATATAAAGGACAAGGCGTTACTAAAGATGTCATTGAAAGAGCAATTAATAAAGCTAAAGGTGGAGAAAAAGTTGCTTATGAATCAGGAAGATATGAAGGATATGGTCCAAGTAATGTAGCAATTATTGTTGACACATTAACTGATAATGTTAGAAGAGCTTATGATTCAGTTAGAATGTGTTTTAATAAAAAAGGTGGACATTTAGGTACTCCAGGTTCAGTCGCGTACAATTTTACAGAAACAGGACTTATCACTTTTGTTGGTGATGATGTTGATGGTGTCACTGAGGCTTTAGTTTTAGGTGATGTTAATGTTGATGATGTTTCTCAAGATGATGATTTAATTGTTGTTAAAGTTGATAAATCAGATTTAATGAAAGCTAAACAATGCTTAAATGATGCTGGATATAACGAATTTGAACAATGTGAAATTACTATGTTACCAAATGATGAAGTAGTTTTAACTGGTGATGAAGCTAGAAAATTTAATGATTTATTAGATTTATTAGATGAAGTAGAAGATGTTCAAAACGTTTATCATAACGCTAAAATTGAAGAATAATTAAATTTAGAATAATTAAAAACCCTGAAATTAATCAGGGTTTTTATTTGCATTATTTTTTAATTCTTCTTCACTTTCTTCAATGTATTCTTCATAATCATGATCAATTGTAATAATTGCATTATATGTATTATCAATATCTTTGACTATTTTTTGAATATTTTCTTCAATCTCATTATCTTTTAATTTTGTTTCTAAACAAACTACTACATCAAAAACTATATTAGTATGAGTAGGACCTTTAATTACTCTAAAATCATGAACATTACTAACATAAGGTAAAGCTTTAATTATTGGTATTACTTGATTTTTTACTTTATCAGTATATGGATCATTTAAAACAACTGGATCCATATGAATAGTTATAATAATATTAAATTCATGTAGTATTTCTTTTTCAATATTATCAATCATATCATGAGTAGACAAAATATCTTTACTAGCATCTACTTCAACATGGATTGAAGCATAATATGTTTTAGGACCATAATTATGTATTTGTAGATCATGAATACCTAAAACACCATCGTAAGAAAGTATTTTGTGCACTAATTTTTTAACTAATTCATCATCGACTTTTTCACCAATTAAAGGGTTAGAAGTTTCTTTAATTAATTTAAAACCAGATATTAAAATAAATATACCAACTATACATCCTAAATAACCATCAATATAGAAACAAAAACAATTGGATATAATAATACCAATTAAGACAAATGAAGTTGCTAAGACATCATTTCTTGAATCAGTTGATGTAGCAATTAAAGCTAAAGAAGAAATCTTTTTTCCAATTTTTTTATAAAATAAACCTTGAAATATTTTTACTAAAATTGAAATAGATAAAACAATGATAGTAATAATGAATTCAGTTTGATTCATTTTTTGAAATGGTTTATTAACATTATCAATAATTCCCGAAATAGAATTACTAATTAATTGAACTCCTAAAATACTAATAATTATAGAGACAGCTAACCCGGCAATATATTCTATTCTTGCATGACCATAAGGGTGATCTTTATCGGCAGGTTTACTAGATAATTTAAACCCAATTAAAGATACTAAAGAACTTCCTGCATCAGATAAGTTATTAAATCCATCTGCAATTAAAGAAATTAAATTAAATAATAAGCCAAAAACTAATTTAAGGATACATACAAAGAAGTTAGAAATAATCCCAAATATAGAAGCAAGATTACCATATTTTTGTCTTACTTGTGGGTTATTTACATCATTATAATTTTTAATAAATAATTTAATTAAAATGTTCATATTTATTTTTTAGAAAAAGCATTGATTAAGGAGAAAAGTGATAAGACAATTAATATTACTCCAATAATAACACATGCAACTTTTAAAATTCCTCCAAAGCCAAATATTAATAAAATTATAGCAAAAATAATAGAAGCAAGATTATGTCTTATCCCTTCAATTAAATCTTTTTTTGACATTATTATATCAATAAGAGCAATTACTAATATAATTATACCTATATATAATGACATTTGATTTCTAAATATAATAATTAAAACTGCTAGGGCCATAATAGAAAATGATGTAATAAATTGACCAATAGCGACTGACGTTTTATATTTTAAATTTTTACATGTATCAATAAATTGAGTAATATTAGTTAATATCATTACAACACCAATGATAATGAAAATAATATTTGATAAAACAGAACCATCTAAAGTTATTAACAAAATTCCTAATGCTAATGCAATTAAAGAAAAAATAAGACTAGAAATTAAATTTTTATTTTTCATAATAAACACCTCTTAATTTATTATAAAGTTATATTATTTAAAAATAAACTTAAATAAATGTTTTATTTTGTCAAAATATAAAATTTATAGTTAAAATAAATAAAAAAGTGTAAAATAAGTTTGCTAGAAAGGAAATGAGTAAATATGACAAATGATAAAATTATTATTAAAGGTGCAAGAGAAAATAATTTAAAGAATATTGATATTACTTTACCTAAAAATAAGCTAATTGTATTTACAGGAGTTTCTGGTTCGGGTAAATCTACTTTAGCATTTGATACTATTTATAATGAAGGCGAAAGAAGATATATGGAATCTTTATCTAGCTATGCTAGACAATTTTTAGGTGGGACTGAAAAACCTGATGTTGATTCTATTGAAGGTTTATCACCTGCTATTTCTATTGATCAAAAAACAACTTCTCATAATCCTCGTTCTACAGTTGGAACTGTAACAGAAATTTATGATTATTTAAGATTATTATTTGCTAGAATTGGAGTGCCATATTGTCCAACTCATCACGAAAAAATTGTAAAATTTACTACCAAACAAATGGCTGATATTGTTGTAAACAAGCCATTAGGAAGTAAAATTTTTATTTTATCCCCACTAGTAAAAAATGAAAAAGGTACTCATAAAGATACATTAGAAAAATTTCATGGAAGAGGATTTGAAAGATTTAGAGTTGATGGTGAAATTAAAAGGTATAATGAAATTGGTGCTTTAGAAAAAAATAAAAAACATTTTATAGATGTAGTTGTCGATAGATTGATTTTAAAAGAAGATTCTTATTCAAGAATATTTGATTCTATTTCTACTGCTTTAGATGTAAGTTCTGGATATGTAATTATAAAAGATGAAGAGCAAGAACAAATGTTTTCTCAACACGCTTCTTGTAAATATTGTGGATTTTCTGTTCCGGAATTAGAACCTAGATTATTTTCTTTTAATAATCCTTTAGGTGCATGTCCAGACTGTGGAGGATTAGGGATAAAAAGAGAAGTAGCAGAAGATTTATTAATACCTAATGAAGATTTATCGATTAATCAAGGGGCAATTAGTTATTTTAAAAATCAAGTAAATGGTAATAATATAGAATGGCAAGAATTTAAATATTTATGTGATTATTATGCTATTCCAAGAGACATTCCATATAAAGAATTAACTAGAAAACAAAGAGATATTTTGTTGTATGGTAGTGACAAACCTATTCCTTATAAAATTACTTCTTCTTCTGGAAATGTTATGAATAGAATTGGATTTGAAGGAATTAAAACTAAAATTGATCGTTTATATCAAGCAACAGATTCTTCTTTTAAAAGAGAGTGGTTTGAAACATATATGCGTGATAAAGAGTGCACTACTTGTAAAGGTGCTAGACTTAATGAACAAGTTTTAGCAGTAAGAATTAATGGGTTGAATATTTACGAAGTATGTAAGCTATCTTTATTAGATTTAAAGAAATATTTAAATAATCTTAATTTAACTATAGAAGAAGAAAAAATTGCTAAATTAGTTTTGCAAGAAATTAAAAACAGAGTTGATTTTTTAATTAATGTTGGATTAGATTATTTGTCTTTAGCTAGAATGGCTATGACTTTATCAGGTGGAGAAGCACAAAGAATTAGACTAGCTACTCAGATTGGTTCACGTTTAACAGGTGTTTTATATGTTCTTGATGAACCTTCTATTGGTTTACATCAAAGAGATAATGATAAACTTATTGCTTCTTTAAAAGAAATGAGAGATATTGGCAATACTTTAATTGTTGTTGAACATGATGAAGATACTATGTTGGCTTCTGATTTCTTAGTAGATATTGGCCCAGGAGCGGGTATTCATGGTGGTAATATTGTTGCATGTGGTACTCCTGAAGAAGTAATGAATAATCCTAATTCATTAACAGGACAATATTTATCCGGTAAGAAATTTATTCCTTATTCTTCTTTTAGAAATAAAGGCAATGGAAACTTTATTGAAATTATTGGAGCAGAAGCAAATAATTTAAAAAAAATTAATGTAAAAATTCCTTTAGGTGCATTTGTTTTAGTAACTGGAGTATCAGGTTCTGGTAAATCTTCTTTGGTTACTGAAGTGTTATATAAAAATGCTTATAACACTTTAAATAAAGGTAAATATGAAGCTGGTAAAGTAAAACAAATTAATGGATTTGAATATATTGATAAAGTAATTAATATTTCTCAAGATCCAATAGGAAAAACTCCTAGATCAAATCCTGCAACATATATAGGTGTATTTGATGATATAAGAGATTTATTTGCATCTACAAAAGATGCAAAAGCCAAAGGATACACTAAAAGTCATTTCTCTTTTAATGTTAAAGGAGGAAGATGTGAAGCATGTGAAGGAGATGGAGTAAAAAGAATTTCTATGGCTTTCTTCCCTGATGTTTATGTTCAATGTGAAGAATGTCATGGTAAAAGATATAATGAAGAAACTTTACAAGTGACTTATAAAGGTAAAAATATTTATGATGTTTTAGAAATGACTTGTGAAGATGCTTCCGAATTTTTTAAAAATATTCCTTCTATTTACCGTAAAGTAAAAACTTTATGTGATGTAGGACTTGGCTATATTAAATTAGGTCAGTCTTCAACAACTTTATCTGGAGGAGAAGCTCAAAGAGTTAAACTTGCTTATGAATTAAGTAAAAGACCAACAGGTAAAACTTTATATATTCTTGATGAACCAACAACAGGTTTACATATTGATGATATAAAATGTTTATTAAATGTGTTAAAAGCATTAGTCGCTACTGGAAATTCTGTTGTTGTAATTGAACATAATCTTGATGTAATTAAATGCGCAGATTATATTATAGATTTAGGTCCAGAAGGTGGCGAAAGAGGAGGGCAAATTATTGCTAAAGGAACACCGGAAGAAATTAGCGAAAATAATGCTTCTTATACAGGAATATATCTAAAAAAAATATTATTAAGAGATAAGAAAAGAATTGAATGTTTAAATAATTGTAATGATAAATAACATTTGTTAATATTTATTTAAGGAAAAAGTTATGACTAAGAAATTTATTACTGTACAAGAATATGCTCAACATTTTGGATTAGTAGTGTTAAGTGGGTATCAACAACTAAAAACTCGTAAGATTGAACAAATGGCTTTTAATCGACCAGGATTTGAACTTACAGGTTATTTTGATAATGCTGATAAAGAATATATGATTGTATTAGGACATAGAGAAATGTCATATATTGAAAATGCTAATAAAGAAAAATTATTAGAAATATATGATTTTTTAACTAATGATGAATGTCCAGCAATCATTATTACTTGGAATTTAATGTGCCCTAGTGATTTATTTAATATTGCAAAAAAGAAAAATTTTCCAATATTGTCTACTGGAATGGCAACATCTCAATTATCTTTAGCATCTTTTACTTATTTACAAGAAAAGTTAGCACCTTCAACAAGTGTGCATGCTTCTTTGGTTGAAATATTTTCAATGGGAGTAATGATTTTAGGCCAATCAGGTATTGGTAAATCAGAAACAACTCTTGAATTAATAAAAAAAGGACATCGTTTAATATCTGATGATAGAATAGATATTACTTATGTTAGAGATGAATTATTTGGAGAAGCTCCAGAATTGTTATCTGGCATGATGGAAGTAAGAGGAATTGGTATTATTGATGTTAAAAAAATGTTTGGTATTAATTCGTTAATTAAAAGAAAAAAAATATCTTATGCAATAAAGTTAATTCCTTTTGAAAATGATAAACCAATAGAAAGAATTGGTAATGATGTTCAATATTATAATATTTTAGGTGTAAATGTTCCGTTGATAAATTTACCTGTTTTTGGCGCTAGATCAATGGCGGATATTATAGAAGTAGCAGTTACTAATTTAAAATTAAAAGATGATGGATTTGATTCAGCATTTGAGTTTGAAAATAGAATGAATGAATTATTAAAAAGGAAGAGTAATTTATGATGAATTTATTTATACCTAAAGGAATAAAAATAGGAAGCCTTACAATTGCTTTTTACGCTATATGTATTATAATTGGTGCAATTGTTGCTTATCAATTATCAAGACATTATTTGAAGAAAAAAGGATATGATCCTAATGCGATAGAAAATTTATTTTATGTTGCTTTTCCAAGTGGAATCATTGGTGCAAGAATTTGGTGGATGATTGCTGAAAGACAACCAATACAAGATATTTATAAAATTTGGCAAGGTGGATTAGCTATTCAAGGTGGTGTCTTAGTTGGGGCAACTGTAGGTATCATCTTTATGATTACAAGAAGAAAAAATATCCCTGTTTTATTAGCAACAGATTGTATTGTTCCTACTATTTTAGTAGCACAAGCAATTGGTAGATGGGGTAATTTTTTTAATCAAGAAGTTTATGGATATTGTGTAGATAAATGGACATGGTTACCTTCTTTTATTAGTGATAGATTGTCTATAGCGTTAAATAATGCTGGTGATGGCTGGGCTACTAGTAATTGGTCTGGAGATTTATTTAATGGTGGAGATGGATATTATTATCTTTGTGATGGTGGAGCAAGTAAAATGGTTTTACCTTTATTTTTGATTGAAGGATTATTAAATTTATTGGGTTTCTTTATTATTGTTTATGGTATACCTTATTTATTTAAATTCTTAGCTAAAAAAACTAATGATAAAATATCTTTGGCCAATGGTGATTTAATGTGTTGTTATTTAATGTGGTATGGTACAGTTAGATTAATTCTTGAGCCATTAAGAAATGAAAAATTTATTATGGGTGTTAATGGTGGAATAGGTTCTGCTAAATCAATGATTATGTCAATTATATTTATTGTAATGGGAATATTGGGTATTATTGCATGCCATTTATTAAAATATTATTGGCCAAGAAGAAAAGTCTTAGATACAAATGTTATTTCTGGTAGTGAAGCAAGTAAAGATGCTGCTAATATTGCTGAAATAAAAAAAGAAAATGAAAATAAGGAAAATACAGAAGAAAATGGAAATAAAAAAGATTAAAGCAATTGTTTTTGATTTTGATGGAACTTTAGCTAATACTGATGAATTAGTAATTCGTTCATATAAAGAAGTATTTAAAACATTCCGACCAGATTACAAATTAACTGAAAGTGAAGAAATATCTTTTTTAGGACCAACTTTAGAAGATATGTTTAAAAAATATTTTAATGAAGATTTTAAAACTTTATTAAATGTATATCATGCATACGCTTTTAAAAACACTAAAAAATATGCTTATTTATATCCACATGTAGAACAAATGTTATCTATTTTAAAAAATAGAGGATATATAGTAGGATTAATAACTTCTAGATTTAAAGATTCTTTATATCAAATGTTAGATAATTTTCCTCTTGAAAAATATTTTGATATTATTATTACTTTAGATGATGTAAGTGAGCCAAAGCCTTCACCAGAAGGAATTAATTTTATTTTAAACAAATATCATTTAAAAAATAATGAATTAATTTATATTGGAGATAATAGTAGTGATTATCAAGCTTGCTTAAATGCTCAAGTATATTCTGGATTAGTTTCTTGGTCAAGAGGAAGAAACAATTCTTTAAACAATCCAGATTTATTAATTAATGATTATCAAGAAGTAATTAATTTATTTAAAGGAAAAGAAGATGAATAAAATATACGATTGCATTATTATAGGTGCTGGTCCAGCTGGAATAAGTGCTGCTATTTATTTAAAAAGAGCAGGCATTGATTTTTTGATTTTTGAAAATCAATTAGTAGGTGGAAAAGTTAATTTAACTAGTGAAATAGATAATTATCCTCCTTTTAAAAACATTAATGGTTTTGATTTATCAATGCAATATTTGAATGATTTAAAACATAATGAAATAAAAATCAATCAAGAAGAAATAATTGAATTAACAAATAAAGAGAATATTTTTTATTTAAAAAGTAAGAAAAATGAATATTCTGCAAAAACAGTTTTAGTGTGCACTGGTACAAGAAATAAATATTTAAATTTTAAAAATGAAGAAAAATATATTAATAAGGGTATTTCAACATGTGCAATATGTGATGGCAATTTGTTTAAAAACCAACCTATGGCAGTGGTTGGTGGAGGAAATTCTAGCTTAGAAGAAGCATTATATTTATCTAATATTGCTAAAAAAGTTTATCTTATTCATCGTAGAAATGAATTTAGAGGAAGTAAACAATATGTAGATTTAGTTAAAAATAATTCTAAAATAGAAATTTTAACTCCTTATGAGATTGTTGAAGGTTTTGGAGAAGATAAATTACATTCATTATCTTTAGTAAATAAAGAAGATAATACATTAAAAAATATTGAAGTTGAAGTTTTATTTGAATATGTAGGATTAATTCCTAATAGTGATTTTATTTTAATAAATAATATAAAAGATAATAATGGTTTTATTGAAGTAAATAATAATATGGAAAGTACTCAAAAAGGTTTATTTGCAGCAGGTGATATTGTAAGTGGTTCATTTAAACAAATAATTGTTGCTAGTGGAGACGCTGCAAAAGCAAGTCAAAGTATTATTAATTATTTGCATTTTAATTAAATGTGATATAATACTTTTACTATGGAAAAGAAGTTAACATTTACTACAGAAGTTAAAGAAGAAATATGTTCTCATGAATTTACTAATAAAGAATTATTAGCTATTTTGTCTGGCTTTTGTAAAGTAAATGGAATATTAACATTATCTAGTAATGGAATGGCATTGAATTTGAAAACTGAAAATTCAAAAATAGCTAAGATGATATACACTACTTTCAAATCTTTATTTGATGTAACTCCAAATTATACATATTCAAAAAAAATGAAGTTTGATAAAGGTAGTGTTTTTCATATTAATATTGTAGAAAAAACTAATGAAATTCTAGAAACATTAGAATTGATGAAAGATGGTATGCCTTCTTATCCTCAAAATATAGTTAAAGAAGAAGGCTTAAGATATTTTATAATAGGAGCATTTTTAGCTTCTGGCAGTGTTAATTCTCCTTCATCAAAAAATTATCATTTACAAATGGTTGTTTTTTCTGAAGAAGATTCTAAATATTTTTTAAAATTATTAAATAGATTTAGGAATGAAAAATCTATGGATTTTAAATCAATTGCTAGAAGAAATAGGTATGTTTTATATTTAAAAAAAGGCGATCAAATTGCAACTTTCTTGTCTATTATTTATTCTCATGAATGTTTAATGAATTTTGAAAATGTTAGAATTGAAAAAGATTTTATTAATTCTGATAATCGTATTCAAGTTTGTTATACTGCAAATTATAAAAAAAGTTTAATTAAAGGCGAAGAACAATGTAAAGAAATTAATTTTTTAATAGAAAAAAATCTTTTAATTTCATTAAGCGATAAAGAACAAATGATTTGTCATATTAGATTAGAAAATCCTGATGCATCTTTAAATCAAATAAAAGAAATATTATTAGAAACATATAATATTAATCTAACTAAATCAGGTGTTAATCATATTTTTAATAAAGTACATGAAAAATATATTGAGGTAAAAAATGATTTCAGAGATTGATATATATCATCAATTAGGTAAAAGAATTACTTATTTAAGAAAGAAAAAGAACTATTCTTCTTTACAACTTGCAATTAATGCAGATATTAATAAAAATTATTTAAATGATTTAGAAAATGGAAGAAGAAATCCTTCTTTAATGATTTTAAGAAAAATTGCAATAGCTTTAGAAATTGATTTAAGTGAATTATTTATTGGAATAAGAGATTATACATTACCTAATGATTATAATAAAATTAAATAACATTATCGATTAAATTGTATTCTAGAGCTTCGCTACTAGACATAAAATAATTTCTATCAGTATCTTTTATTATTTTTTCTAATGGTTGATTAGTATTATTTGATAATATTTTTGTTAATTTATTTTTTAAATATATAAAACGATTAGTCATTATTTCTAAATCAGATACTTGACCGTTTGATCCTCCAAGTGGTTGATGAATCATAATTTCACAATTATTAAATGCTTTTCTTAATCCTTTTGTGCCTGAAGAAAGTAAGAACGCTCCCATAGATGCACACATTCCTAAGCCGATGGTTTCTATTGGCGAAGAAATATTTTTCATTACATCATAAATTGCTAATCCAGAAGAAACACTGCCACCTGGAGAATTAATATACATTGTAATTTTTTCATTTGGTGAAGAAGCATTTAAAAAAATTAATTCAGCTGTTATAATACTTGCAAGTTCATCATTTATTTCACCTACTAACATAATAATTCTTTCTTTTAATAACAAAGAAAATAAGTCATAATTTTTACTGCCATCAAAGTTTGATATTGTTACTGCAGGTATAATATTCATGTTTTTGTCCTCTTATATTAATTTTAGACGCAATTTTAAGAAAATATACATATCGATATAATTTTAGCGATTTTAAATAATGTGTTGTTAAATATTTGACATTGTTAACTAATTATATTTATAATATAATTGCAAAAATAAAGGAGGACATATAAATGTCAGTAAAAATTGCAATTAATGGATTTGGACGTATTGGTCGTTTAGCTTTCAGACAAATGTTTGGAGCAGAAGGTTATGAAGTCGTAGCTATTAACGATTTAACAAGCCCAAAGATGTTAGCACACTTATTAAAATATGATTCAGCACAAGGAAGATATGCTTTAGCAGATAAAGTTACTTGTTCTGAAGAAGGCGCAGCAGAAGGTTGGATTTCTGTTGATGGCAAAAAAATTAGAATTTATGCAGAAAAAGACGCTAATAACTGCCCATGGAAAGAATTAGATGTCGATGTAGTATTAGAATGTACAGGTTTCTATTGCTCAAAAGAAAAATCAATGGCACACATCAATGCTGGTGCTAAAAAAGTTATTATTTCTGCTCCTGCTGGAAAAGATTTAAAAACAATCGTATATAATGTTAACCATAAAACATTAACAAAAGAAGATCAAATTATTTCTGCAGCTTCATGTACAACAAACTGCTTAGCTCCTATGGCTCAAGCATTAAATGATTTTGCTCCAATTCAAAGTGGTATTATGACTACAGTTCATGCTTATACTGGTGATCAAATGGTTCTTGATGGACCACACAGAAAAGGTGATTTAAGAAGAGCAAGAGCTGCTGCAGTTAATATTGTTCCTAACTCAACAGGTGCTGCAAAAGCAATCGGTTTAGTTATTCCAGAATTAAATGGTAAATTAATTGGTTCTGCTCAACGTGTTCCAGTTCCAACAGGATCAACAACAATTTTAGTAGCTGTTGTTAAATCAGAAACTGAAGTTACAAAAGAAACAATTAATGCATTTATGAAATCAAGAAGTAACGAAACATTTGGTTACACAGAAGAACCATTAGTATCTTCTGATATTGTTGGTATTTCATTTGGTTCATTATTTGATGCAACACAAACAATGGTTATTTCATTAGGTAATGGTTTATATCAAGTTCAAGTTGTTGCTTGGTACGATAATGAAAATTCATACACAACACAAATGGTTCGTACAATTAAGTACTTCTCAGAAAATTGCTAATTAAAATAGTATTATTAGTAATAGGGTAGCTTATACCCAGTGTAGAACACTATTTTAGCACCCAATTATTTATTTATTGGGTGCTTTATTTTAAGGAGAATATAATATGAAAAATGTTAAAGATTTAAACGTTAAAGGGTTAACAGTTTTAGTTCGTTGTGATTTTAATGTTCCTTTTATTGATGGAAAAATTTCAGATGATAATAGAATTGTTGCAGCTTTACCAACAATCAAAGAATTAATTTCTAAAGGTGCAAAAGTATTCTTAATGTCCCATTTAGGCAAAATAGATTATAAAAAGACACCTGAAGAAATCGAAAAAGCAAAAAAGAAAAATTCACTTGCTCCAGTTGCAACAAGATTATCTGAATTATTAGGACAAGAAGTAAAATTTTGCCCTGTAACTCATGGTGAAGAATTAAAAGAAGCTGTTGAAAGCTTACATGATGGTGAAGTGTTGTTAATGCAAAATACTCGTTATGAAAAAGGTGAATCTAAAAATGATCCTTCTTTATCTCAAGAATGGGCTGCTTTATGCGATGCATTTGTTATGGATGCATTTGGATCAGCTCATAGAGCACATGCTTCAACATTTGGTGTTCCTGAAATTTTAAATAAAGAAGGAAAACAAACTGCTATTGGTTTCTTAGTAGAAAAAGAAGTTAAATCATTAGGTAGAGTTATTAGTGTTACTGAAGAACAAAGACCTTATGTTGCGATTTTAGGTGGATTTAAAGTATCAGATAAAATCAAAGTTATTAATTCATTAGTAAAAAAATGCGATAAGATTATTATTGGTGGAGCAATGGCTTATACATTCTTAAAGGCATTAGGTAAAAATATTGGTTCATCACCTTGTGAAGAAGACCAATTAGAATATGCTAAAGAAATGTACGCAACAGGAAAAGTAATGTTACCAGTTGATGTTGTAGTAGCAAATGATTTTAGCAATCCAACAGTAATTAAAACTGTTTCAGTTGATGAAATACCAGATGGTTTTGAAGGAATGGATATTGGTGCAAAAACAATGGAAATGTACCGTAATGAAATCTTAAAAGCACATACTGTATTCTGGAATGGACCAATGGGTGTATTTGAACAAGCTGCATTCCAAGCTGGTACAAAAGCTGTTTGCCAAGCTTGTGCAGATATTAAAGATCATGCATTTACTGTAATTGGTGGTGGTGATTCAGCATCTGCTTGTAAACAATTTGGTTATAAAGATGATTTCTCACATGTTTCTACTGGCGGTGGAGCATCATTAGAAATGATTGAAAATGATGGACATCTTCCTGGAATTGATGTAATTGGTGAATAATTAATATGAGAAAAAAATTATTATTAGGCAATTGGAAAATGAATAAAACAATTGCTGAAGCAAAAGAATTTGCTTTAGCAAGTCACCAAATTGCTGAATATGCTAAAAATAATGATATTTTAGTTGGGGTTGCTCCTACATATTTATCTTTAGCAACTGTTAAAGAAAATACTGTAGATATGATTGTGGCTGCTCAAAATTGTCATTTTGAAGATCATGGTGCTTTTACAGGTGAAATTAGTATTCCTATGTTAAAAGAATTAGGTGTTGACCATGTAATTATTGGACATTCTGAAAGAAGAACTTACGATAATGAAACATCAGAAAAATGCAATAAAAAAATACATGCTTTACTTGAAAATGAAATGATTCCAGTTTATTGCGTTGGTGAAACTCTTGAACAATTTGAAAAAGGGTTAACTAAAGAAATAGTTGGTGAACAAGTAAGAGTCGGATTAGCTGATTTATGTCCTAAATGTGCAAGAAGAATAATTATTGCTTATGAACCAGTTTGGTCTATTGGAACTGGTAAAAATGCTTCAACAGAAATTGCTGAAGATATCTGCAAATTTATTCGTGAAACAGTTAAAGAAATGTATCCAGGCGCTGAAGAAGAAATCATGATTTTATATGGCGGATCTGTAAAACCAGAAAATGTAAAAGGCTATTTACACCAAGAAGATGTTGATGGTGCTTTGGTTGGTGGAGCTTCATTAAAAATTGATTCTTTCACAGCTATGGTAAAAAATCTTGCTGAATAATTAATATTAATAATAGGTGTGCAATAAACATTGCACACTTTTATTATTTTTGTTGTAGTTTTTTGTTAAAATAGTTAATAATAAGGGTATATTACATATAAAAAAGTAATATATCTAGTTTGAAAGGAGATACTAAAATGGAATATGCATATTCTCAACAACCAACTGAAAGTTCAGCATTTACAATGACTAAAGTTTTTGGTTGGATGTTTTTAGCAATTTTAATTACTGCTGGAGTAAGTATAGGTTTACCTTATGGCTTGCTATCGCTTGGTGCTATTGATGCTTATTATATAGTTTTATCTATAGGATTAGTTGCTGTCTTAATTTTGTCTTTTGTAGGTAATTTAGTTATTGCTAGAACTAAATCTAAACCTTTAGCAATTACTGTTTTTTGCTTATTTGCAATAGCAATGGGTATTTGGATTTCTCCACTTGTAGTGATATATGATTTGCCAACTTTAGGTTTATCTTTATTGGTTACTGCTGGAGTATTTGGTCTGATGGGCTTATATGGGGCTGTTACAAAAAGAGATTTAAGTAAATTTGGATCATTTTTGATGATGCTTTTGTTAGGAGCAATTTTTATTTCAATTATCAATATTTTTATAGCAAATTCTACACTTGATTGGATTCTTAGTTATGTCACTCTAGCAATCTATATTGGTTTTATTGCATTTGATGTTCAAAGAGTAAAAAATATTGCTCAAACAAATCAAGGGACAACAAACGTTGCATTATTAATGGCATTAAATTTATATATTGATTTTGTTTATGTATTTATTAGAATTGTTAATTTAATTGGTAATAGTAAAAAATAGAATTGATAAAACCTTATTTAAATAAAAAAGCATAATTTTGATAAGTTATGCTTTTTTTATAAAAAAAAGATATTTTTTCTTGCAAGAGAAAATAAAACTTGTTATTATAAATAAGCTAGTATAAATT
>CAJKZK010000004.1 GCA_905204225.1 uncultured Bacillota bacterium | reverse complement strand
GTTTTATCTAAATAATTATCATATTTTTTAATATCTTTTAATGTAATATCATTAGAAAAAATATAAAAATCAAATAATGTATTTTTATTATTATCATTAATAGATCTTATTAAACTAATTAGATATGGTAAATAATTTTTATTAAGTGTTACTAAAATGTTCATTTTCAATCCTCTTTTATAATAGTATATTTTAATTTTTAATTTCTTACAATCTTCTATGGAAGTTGTTTTAAATTTATGTTAGGATAATTAATAGCTGACGGGGTTAAAAAAATGTTAGATAAAGAAATAATAGCGTATTATAAAAAAACATTAGATGAATTAGAAGAGATTTATTCAAAAGTTAAAAAAGGTAATAAACTTGATTTAAGTGATGACAATATTTATTTAGCAATTTCATTTGTTAGTAAAATTGTTGGTTTAAATAATATTTTTACTGATGAATTTATAGAAGAATATAATATTAAATCAATGGTAAATTTAATCGATAAAAAGAATCTTATGATGCAAGCAAGTCATTATAGTGATAAAAATTTATTTTATGAATTTTTTGAAGTAGTTTATTCTCAATTAAAATATAGATATAATCAAATATTAAAATATGAAAAAATGTCAAAAGAAGAAAGAAAATTATTATTAATCACTATTGATTATCATATGTATTTATATAATAGTTTAAAAGATTATTTAGATGCTGATTCAGAAGGTAAATTTGTTAAACAAATTTTAGAAATAATGTCAATTATTAATCTTTATAAAATTGTTAAAGATGATGATATAGTTTGTTTAGGTAGTAAAATTACTTATATGGATAGTGTAGATAATGAAGTAAAAGTGGCTAGAATTGTTTTACCTAGTCATGCGAATGGGATTAATAAATTATCTTTAAATAAATATAGATTGTTAATTAGTCATAAAAAAAATGATGTAGTTTATTTAGATTATTCTACATCATATTTCATTCGTATTTTAGATATTGATAACAAAATGGATTATTAATTTTGTTTTAAATAATTTCCTAATTCAGTAATATTTTTTGATTTACCAAAAACAAATAATTCATCACCAGGTAATATTTCATCATTAGCTTTAGGGTTGATAGAAAAATTGTTTCTTCTTATTAATAATAAGTTCACATCAAATTTATTACGAGCATCAATTTCAAATATCTTTTTTTCTTTAAATGTATTTGGAACAGATAAATCTACAACACAATAATCATTTGCTAATTCAAAATAATCAACAAAGTCAGGTGCAGATATTCTAGTAGCTAATTTTGCACCTGCTATTTTTGTTGGAGAAATAATATCTTTAACGCCTAATTTCTCCAAAATAGGAACATAATTATCTTTATCACATCTAACAGTAATATCTTTAATACCTAAATTTTTTAAAGTAACATATGTCATGATTGTTCCTTCAAAATTTTCACCAAAAGATATGACTGCATGATCGGCATTTTGTACACCTATACTTCTTAATGCTTTTTCAGAACTTGAATCAGCTTGATAAGCTTGTTCAATAATATGGGAAGCAGTTTTTACTGCATCCATATCAGTATCAATACCAATAATATCATTTGTATATTTAGATAATTCTTCAATTAAAGATAACCCAAATCTACCTAAACCAATGATTGCAAAACTTTTTTTCATATAATCCTCCTACCCTATAATAACATTTTCTTCAACAAATCCAACTTGATCTTTTTTAATTACTTCATGCTTTTTATGGAATAATGAAATAAATAGAAGTGGACCAAGTCTACCTGTAAACATAGTAACACATATAACTAATTTTGATAAGCTACTTAATAATGGAGTAACACTTAATGATAATCCTACAGTTCCAAAGCTAGAAACAACTTCAAAAAATATTTGTAATAAATTAAAATTATTTTTTTCAATAGTAGCAATTATAGTAGATATTATAATAATAAAAAATGTTGAAAATGAAGTTAATATAAATGCTTTTGAAACTTGATCATTAGGTATTTGTCTTTTAAATACATGAATATCTTTATTACCTTGAGCATAATTTTTAAAGGCAAGAATTAAAACAAAAAATGTTGATACTTTAATTCCTCCACCAGTTGATGCCGACCCTGCTCCTACAAACATAAATATAAACATAATTATTTGACTAGCTAATGATAAATTATTTAAATCAACTGTAGTAAATCCAGCAGTTCTTAATGAAAATGATAAAAATATCGCGTCATGTAAAGATATTGAATCAAAATTTAATAACTTAATTAATAAAGCACCTACCACTAATAAGATAATAGACATGGTTAAAACTATTTTTGAATGTAATGATAATTTTCTAAGACTTCTTTTTTGAATAATATCAAAAATAACAATAAAACCAATACCACCTAAAAAAATCATTAAACATATTGAGAACATAAATAAATAATTATTTGAATAATTTATTAATGAACTAGAACCAAATAAATCAAATCCAGCATTATTAAATGATGATATTGCATGAAATAAACCATACCCAATAGATTCAGCTAAAGATAAATGCTCAATAAAATATAAACTAATAAAATTTAAAATAAAACCAATAAATTGAATAATTAAAGCAGTAGTAACAATTTTAATTAACATATTTACTATTCCACCGACTTCATTTTGATTTAAAGCTTCTTTTAATAATGAACGTTGATTAAATGTAATTTTAAAACCAAATAAGATAGCAATAAACATCATTATAGATACAATACCTAAACCACCTATTTCAATTAAAATAGCTAAAATTACCCTACCAAAAATATTTAAATGTTCTGCTAAATTACTTACAGGAGTTAATCCTGTAACACATATTGCAGAAGTAGATAAAAATAAAGAATCTATATATGATAACTTATTATCTGTTTGAGATATAGGTAACCATAATAAAAATGATCCAATAAAAATAACAATCAAAAATGATAAAAAAATAAAAATGAATGGTGAAAGACGAATTTTATTTTTTAATTTCTTATTCATGTTTTCTCCTAAGTAAAACCAAAATTAGTTTTACTTTATATATTTTATATAAAATATAAGGTAAAAAACAATAACTTTAGTTGAATTACAAATATATTAAAGATAAAATATTAATTGTTAAAGATAATGCAGGTATAATTTAATGGCAGAATTTTTGCTTCCCAAGCAAATTATGCGGGTTCGATTCCCGTTACCTGCTCCAATAGAGTAAAGTATAACTGATACAAAATATCAGCAATTTTTTCTTTTTATAGGGTTATTAATAAAGATTAGGAAAAATAATATAAATTCAGGAAAGTCAGAAATGATGAGTAGTGGTCTGTTTTAATTATCATTAAATGCTAAATTAATAATTTAATTGCTAATATTGAAGAAATATTTTAGGAGGAACACTAATGAAAGAACGTATAGAAAATTCACTTACGTTAGAGGATATACTAAGCAACAAAAAGTATTCAGTTAATTATTATCAAAGAGAGTACAGGTGGGGAAGAAAGCAAGTAGAACAATTAATAGAAGATTTGACAAATTCTTTTGATGACTCTTTTGAACGTGAAAAGGCCGTTGAACTTACTGATATCGAGAAATTCGATTATTACTATATGGGCACGATTATTGTCACTGGAAGTCAAGATGTGAAATCCATTATTGATGGTCAGCAAAGACTTACATCTATGAGTCTATTACTTATTGCTCTAAATAATTTGCATAAAAAATATCCTGATTCAGGCATTGGATTTCAGGATGTTAGTTCCTTGATATACAGCTCAAGAATGAACAAACTAAGTTTCAATATCAATGTCGAAGAGTGGAACTCTTGTCTTAACACTTTGTACAACGGACAAAAATATAATTCTTCATCATCTGTCGAAAGTGTGAAAAACATCTGCTTGAGATACGCCGATTTGCTTGAACTACTGGAAGAATATTTCTGTGGTGATGGTGATAAAATTTCTCTTTTTGCTTGTTGGATAGTGTATAAAATTATTTTTATAAAGATAACGACTCCAAGCGAGCAAGACGCTCATAAAGTATTTGTTTCTATGAATGATAGAGGGCTTAGCCTTAATACTTCTGAAATGTTAAAAGGTTATCTCTTATCGGAAATAAAAGATGATGTCGAACGAAATAAAGCAAATGATATTTGGAAGGATACCGTTCTTAAATTAAAACAGAGTTCTGGAGACGAGCTAGACGGCTCTTTCAATACAGAAGATGTCAATTTTTTATTTACTTGGATTAGAGCCAAATATGCTCAGAAAATCCGTGAAGGTAAAAAGGATGCAAAAGATCAAGATTACGAAATAATCGGTAGGGAGTTTCATGAATGGGTAAGACAGCATCATTCTCAAATCGGCCTTATTAAATCTGATGATTTCAAAAATTTTATTACTGTCGAATTTAAGTTTTATGCAGAAATCTATCTTAGATTAAAAAAATATTCAAATGTCTATACAGCAGGATTTGAAGAAGTTTTTTACAACGCTGATAAGGACCTGAATTACCAATACATGTTCATTATTTCTGCTTTGAACTCTAGTGATTCAGAAGAGATTATAAACAAGAAGATTAAACTAGTTGCAGCTTATATCGATTGCTATTCAGCAAGGAGATTATTTAATTTTGCAAAACTTAACTGGAACACAAATAAAGCTGATTTATTTTCAACAATTAAGGCTATTCGCGGCTTGCCACTTGATGAATTGACCGTTTTCTTGACTTATAAATTGAGAGACATGGATCTTCAGTTGACTGGTATAACCGAAGCAGATAATGGTAATGGTTTTTCTTGGAATCAATTCACAGGTAGATATATTCTTGGAGTCTTAGCTAGATTCACAGACTACGTTGACGTTCAAACTGGAAACCAATCTTTGTTCGACTCTTATGTCAATAGGAAGGTTAAAAATTCTTACGATAGAGAACATGTTATTCCTGATAAATTTGAAGATTATCGAACAGGGTTTGCGTCACTTGAAGAATTCAACACTTTCAGATGGAAACTTGGTAATTTAATCCTTCTTAAACTTGATAAAAATAGAAGTTATCAAGATATGGCGTATTTCGATAAAAGAAAATATTATTTACAGAATAATATAATCGCCCAATCTTTCCATGAGGATTGCTATCAAAACAATCCAAAATTCCTTGATTTTTGCGAATCGAAAGGATATGCTTTCAGATACTATCTTAATTTCGGTAAGAATGAGATTTTGGAAAGACAGTGTTTGTATCAAGCTATGGCATTAGATATTTGGTCTAAAGACAATTTGAAAAAAATTTCTGGTGTATGGTCAATCGAATTAGAACAAAAAATCGAGAGTCAAAAAATTGAAAGTAGCACTAAGATTAATCTTGCCAACGGAAAGCTTAATTCATTAACAAGCAAAAAACCTGTTCTTATCGAATATAACGGAAACAAGTATCCTTGCGTACATTATGTTGATGTTGCCCTGTTTGCTATAAAAGAAATGGATCGACTAAGTCATGAAAAATTAATTGTTTTGGCTCAAAACAATTTTTATGGACGCTTATTTTATGCCGATGATACCGAACCATTAATCCAGTCAATGAGAAATGGCAAAGACACAGATATAAAAGGTGTTGCTGTTGAGTTGCATGGTAGTGGCAAAGACCTTGGCCAATTTATAAAAGCTTTGCTTGATGAATTTGGGGTTACTGATTTTGTAATTTATATAAAATAAATTAAGTTAGAACTAAAAAACGGCCCAGCCAATTAAGGCTGAGTTTTTTTTCGAATATTTCTAGTATGTTGAATTGAATCCATAGAATTTTATACTAATCAAAATTTAGTTACTATATATTACAAAATTTACAAATTAATAATTCAAATAATATTTGAAGGTAATACAAGTAGTTAGATATATTTTTAAAAAATAAATTGTATAGCTATCACTATAGTGATATAATCTATTATATATAAGGTGATTAAATGGAAAAACAGATTAAAATTTATCATGGATCAGAAAAAAATATAATTAAACCTATTTTTGGTGAAGGAAAAAAGAATAATGATTTTGGCTTAGGATTTTATTGTACAAAAGATATTAATCTTGCAAAAGAATGGGCTGTTTCTTCTTTAAAAGATGGTTTTGCAAATAAATATATTTTAAATATTGAGTATTTAAAAATTCTTAATTTAAATAGTTCTGAATATACAATATTAAATTGGATCGCATTTTTGGTTGAACATCGCTTGTTTTCATTAAAGACACCTGTTGCACAAAGAGCAAAAAAATATTTGATTGATAATTTTGGGATAAATGTAAATGCATATGATGTAATTATTGGATATCGAGCAGATGATTCATATTTTGATTATGCTGAATCATTTTTGAATAATTCAATCACAGTTGAACAACTAGCAAAAGCAATGAAACTTGGAAAACTTGGAGAACAAATTGTAATAAAATCTCAATATGCTTTTTCTTGTTTAACATATGATGGGTTTGAAATTGCAAAAAAAGAAGAGTTTTATGAGTATAGAAAAGTTAGAAATGATAATGCCAACAAAATGTATTTAGATATTCTTGAAGATGAAAGCGATGGTTTATATATTCGAGATATAATAAGATTGGAGATTAAAAACAATGATACACGCATACCAAGAAATATATCTAAGTAAATCTCAACAAGTATTAGGAGATGCATTTGATTACGCTATTAACTTTTGCCATATTCCTGGTGATGATTTTATAAAACTTTTTTTAGTTAGTTCTATTAGTAAAAAAATAGAAGATGGTGATGTTAACTACATATTAGGAAAAAGTGGTATTGATATAGTTTTAGAAATTGTTAAAGAAACTACTGGAAAAGTTATTGAAGCAAAATCTATTGAATCAATTAATCGCTCAAAAGAATATTGGATTGGTTGGGCTATAGGATATTATCAATGGTACTCTGATAGAAAATTCTTTGAGATTTTTCAAGCAGTATCATTTAATGATTTAGAAAACATGTATTACACTTTACATGAAGCTGATATAAGTAAATTTGTAGAAATAATTAACCAAAGAATAAAAGATGTATTTCCTGAAACAAAATTAAAACATTTTCGTTTAATAAGTGGATGTTCACAACTTGAACTTTCTAAAAAATCAGGAGTAAGTCTTCGTTCTATTCAAATGTATGAACAAAGAAATAAAGATATAAATAAGGCAAGCGTAGAAACATTATACCGTCTTTCAAAAGTATTTGGATGTTCAATTGAAGATTTAATGGAAAAATAAGAAATGGTATAATTTGTTTAATTTAAATTAAAAAGAATTATTTACTTATACTAGATAATTAAAAAAGTTACGCAATATTGGTAAATTTCAATTTATCGGCTTGATTAGCAAACGAGGCAAATTCATTTTGCTCATCAATCAGAGCATCATATATTTGATAATCTAAAACATCATTTGTTTTTAAACATTGTTGTGCTCTGGAAGAAGCGTCCTACAGATTATATGTTGTTGATGAAACTACTTCATGATTAGTGTTATCGATAGATGATATGTCAATATATTCAAATTCTTCATTTTTGTCATATCTCTTTTTTACAAATCTTTTTGTAGTATCGACAAGCATTCTAATTGACGATTTTGAATAATTATGGTCACCAAACATCTCTATAAATCGTGATTTAATTTAGCTGATGTAGCGTCTATACAAATTTCTAACATTTGTTTGATTAACTATTGCGTAATGCATGGTTGTGTCGATTTTAGTATGACCGAGTAATATTTGCGCTTGTTCGACAGGTATCCATTTATCAATCGCTTTAGTCGCTAGAGTCCTTCTAAAGCAATGAAGGTGAACTTTGCTTACGCTTGCTTTTAATCCTAGTTTTCTAAACATTATTTCTACTCCAGATATTTGAAGTCTGTTAAAAGGTTTAAACATCGAAACGAATAATGTTTCGTTTTTATAAATGTCAATATAAATTAGATAAGAAAAAACAAACATTATTTTAATTATTTTGCACTTAACAAATGTGTTAAAAGCCATCTCAAACGGAAGACTTTTCTTGCTATTTTATAAACATTGTGTTATACTAATACTAAATTTTTGCGCTTGGAGGATTATAAATGAATAAAAAAGAATATTCATCTGCGATTAAAAAGACGCCTTTTGAATATTTACCATCTAAAATCATCGCTAAAATGATTCAAAATGGACTTCTATACGAGGAAGCTTTTGATAGATGCGTAAATCAGAACGAGCTTAATGTTGTGTCTGATGAGAGACGAAAAGAAATATTTAATGTTTGTTATGATAGATTAGGAAATTTAGATAATACACTATTGAAGGAATTTATTGATGGAAGTATATCGACTAGTAAGTTTATTCTAGTATATGCTATTGCAAATAATGATCCATTATTTTTAGAATTCTTGTTAATACAATATAGAGATACTCTATTAGGAAATAAAAATTACATTTCTATAAGTGATTTTGATGATTTTTTCAATTTGATGAAAGAAAAGAATGTTATAGTTGCTAAATGGACTAATACTACTTTGAAACAATTAGCTGGCGGTTATAGAAATATATTAGTAGAATCAGGACTTGGCGAAAGAATTAAGAAAAACATTTATTCTAGAAACGTCATTGTAAGCCCTAATGTAATTAAACGAATTGAAAATATAGGCGATAAAGCTTTTTTACAGGCTGTGTTAGGAGTGAAATAATGGAAAACGAAAGATCATTAACTGAAAGATTTGTTGCAATAGAATCTAAGCTTGTCGATTCAAAAGTATTATTAGAACTCGGCAAAGCAAATGAATTACCTTTCTTTATATTTGATTATGACCCTAAACAAGAATTAATTGTTAGAGAAGAGGTTAAAAAATTAAAGAAAAACAATCCGAATATTCAAGAATTTGATCTATTTGAAATGGTTGTTGAATTCTTAAGGAATGAAGGATATTTAGACACTGTTAAAGAATATGAGACACAATATGATTCAAATATATTGTTAAGTCAATTGTTTCAGCCATTCTTGTCACTTGAAGAAGACAATAATCCTGTAATGCAATATTTTATGGATAATGTAAAAGATGATGGTAACCATATTGTATTAATTACTGGTGTTGGCAAAGTATATCCAATAATTAGAAGTCATACAATACTAAATAAATTACAACCAGTAATCAAAAAGAATCCTGTGGTCATGATGTATCCAGGAAGATATGATTTAAATAATTCAATGTGCCTAAGATTATTTGATAGATTAGGTGATGATAATTATTATAGGGCGTTCCCTTTAGAAGAAAGAATAATTAGGAGATAATATAACTAATGATGAAGATAGAAAAACTTTTTAAGAAAGATATAACACGTGATATTCAAGGCGTTGTTACTATTGGTAATGAGGAAGAATCTAGAAAGAAACAAGAACTAGAAGAATATGTATGTACTCAAGAAGTCATTAAGAACTTTAGAACTTTCTTTAGCGCTTATAAAAAATCAATTAGTCAACCAACTGAGCAAGTAGGATCTTGGATTACAGGTTTCTTTGGTTCTGGTAAATCTCACTTCTTAAAAATATTAGGCTATTTACTTTCTAATGAAGTAGTAGATGGTAAACATGCTGTTGAATATTTTGATGATAAGATTAAAGATGAAATGATAAAAGCTGATATGCAATTATCTGCAAATCAGAATAATTTAGTTGTTTTATTTAACATTGATGCCAAGGCTAAATCAGATGCCAAAAATAAAAATGTTTCAATTATGGAGACTATGTTGGGTGCCTTTAATGAAAAATTAGGTTATTTTGGCGTAACACCTTGGCTAGCTGAATTTGAAAGAAGTCTTGATAATGAAGGACTTTATGATTCTTTTAAAGATAAGTTTTCTCAAAAAACGGGTAAGTCATGGATTGATTCAAGAAGAGTAGCATTACTTTTTACAGATAAAATTGCGGAAGTGTTATCTGAATTAAAAGGTATTTCAATGGAATCAGCTAAATCATATATTCAAGATGCCCAAAAGAATTATTCATTAAGTATTGAAGAATTCTCTAGAATTGTTGCTGAATATATTAAAAAGTCTGGTAGAAGAGTTGTGTTCTTAATTGATGAAGTAGGTCAATTTATTGGAACTCGTGGTGAATTAATGTTAGGACTTCAAACTGTTGAAGAAGAGCTTGGTAAGGCTTGCAAAGGTAAAGCCTGGATTGTTGTTACATCCCAACAAGAAATTAAAGAATTAGTAGAAAGTGCTAATAGAAATGCTCAAAACGATTTTTCAAAGATTCAAGGTAGATTCCCTGTTAGATTAATGATGTCATCATCAAATGCTGATGAAGTAATTAAAAGAAGATTATTAGATAAAACTGATGATTCAGCTAACACATTAGGAGCTCTATATACCGAAAACAAAGATAGATTAAATAATTTATTAATCTTCCCACAAAAGCCAAAATGGACAGGATATGAGAACGAAAAACAATTCGTTGACTGTTATCCATTTGTAAATTATCAATTTGAATTATTACAATTAACATTCACTGCAATTAGAGAAAGTGGTATGTCAGAAGGTAAACATATTTCATCTGGTGAAAGAAGCTTGATGAATGCATTCCAAAAGAGTGCTATTTCTAAGAAAAATAGTGAAATTGGCGAATTAATTCCATTTAATGCATTTTATGAGACTATTGAAGAGTTTATGGATCATGATATTAAAAAGATTTTTGCAAGTGCTGAAAGAAGATTATCTAATCCATTTGATATTGAAGTTTTAAAGGTTCTTTTCATGCTTAAAAATGTTAAGGATATGGAACCAACGCTAGAAAGAATTTCAACATTAATGGTTACTCATATTAGTCAAGATAAGAAAGAATTAAAAGATAGAATAAAAGAATCACTTGAAAGATTAATTGGTGAGACATTAGCCCAAAAGAATGGTGAAAGATATGAATTCTTAACTAATAAGGAACAAGATGTTAATAGAGAAATTAATAAAGCTCAATATTCTACATCTGAAGTAATTAATAAGATTAGAGAGATTATTTTTGATAATGTCATTGAAATTGGTAATAAATATACTTATGGAAAGTATCAATTTGGTTTAAATAGATATGTTGATGACAATATTCAAGGTACTGACTCACCAGATAATTTAACTATCAAGATTTATACACCATGGACTAAAAACGAAAAAGATTTAAGATTAGAATCTATGTCTGGCGGTTTAATTCTTGATTTGACTAATGGCGCATATTTAGAAGAATTAATCCAAGCTAATAGAATTCAAACATTTGATAGAAATAATGCATCAGGCGCTGATTCAGTTTTAATCGATATTTTAACTAAAAAGAGAGCTGAAGCAGAAGAAAGAATAAAAAGAGCCGAAAAGAATATTCGTGCTGCATTAGAAGAATGTACTGTTTATCATAATGGTACTGAAATATTAACATCAACTAAAGACGCTAAGAAACGTGTTCTTGAAGGTTTAGAAAAAGTATTAAAGAATAAATATCATAAGATTGATTATGTTAGAACATTTATCAATAAAGCAGAAGATATTTCGGTTATTTTAAGAAATCAACAAACTAGTATGTTTGAAGATATTTATTCAACTGATGCTAATGGTCTAGCACTAAAAGAAATTTTTGATTTTATCAAAGATGAAAAGACATGGCAAAGAAGAGTAACTATGTCATCATTAACTACTAAATTTGGTAAAGCTCCATATGGTTATAGAGCTAATGATGTTAGAGGATTAGTTGCTACATTATTACATGCTGAAAAATTAAAATCAAAGATATCTGATCAGCTTCAAAATATTCATTCTCAAAATTTTATTTGGGAGTTTTCTCACGGTTCACAAGACGATAGAATTGTCATTGAAATTCAAACTGAGGTAGATCCTCAAGTTTTAATGAAAGTTAAGAGAATCATGAAGGATGCCTTCGATGTCACAATCAATCTAAAGGAAAATGATTTACGTGATGAATCGTTAAAATTTTTTAAAACAAAGACTGATGAATTAAGAAAGATTTCACTAGTTCAGCAAGGACAATATCCTGGTAAGTCAATTGTTGAAGAAATGTTATCTACATTTGCAACTATTACTTCATCAAGTGATTCAGAAACAGTATTTAATAAAATTATTTCTAAAGAGAATGACTTAATTAGATTTGGTGGGAAGATTGATTCTATTATTGCTTTCTATAATCAAGCTGGTTCTCAAATGAAAACATGGAATGCAGCTAAAGACCTTTATAATTATTATAGGGAAAATCAATTATTTATTCCCGAACTTGATGGAATGAGTAATTTAATTTGCGATATCACTGATATTCTTGGCATGGATGAACCATTTAATTCAATTGCTAAATTAGGTACTTTAGTACAACAAGCAAATGAAATCAAAAATGGATTATTAGGAAAGAAAGTTGAACTTGCTAAGAAAACAATTAATGATTCATTAGATTTAATTACTAAAGAATATGATGAGGCTATTGCAAAACAATATTCAAAAGAAGAAATTAAAGAGTCTATTAATCAATTGTATGAATCTGAAAAGACATTATATAAGAATTTACTTGGAATGTTAGATACATTTGATAGAATTTCTTCAGCTCAAATGAAAGCCGTTCAAGAAGTAAATACATTCAGAACAGAATTAGCTAAGCGAATAGCAAAAGATAATGAAGGTCAAGAAAATATTCAACCAGTTAGAAAAACAAACGTTAAAGCTTCTAATTTAATTCCGGTGGCTAATAGAACAATTAAAAACCAAGATGATGTAAATCATTTATTAGAAAACATAAAGAATTATTTAGAATCATTATTAAAAGATAATGACGAAGTAAATATCGATTAGGAGGGCTTTTAGATGAACAAAAAAGCTTTACTTGATTATGCTTTATTTGCAAGAAAAGAATTAGAAACACAAATAGCATTATCATTAAATAAATTAGGAATATATAAAGACCATATAACTAAAGCAAATGTTGTAGGTGATTTTACTATTATTGAAGGAACACTAGAAACATTTCCAAAGAGAGTCTTTGCACTTAGAAATAGTATTGTTGAAAATGAACTACATCTAAAAAATCAAAAATTTGATAATGTTGTAGAAGAATTTGCATATACTTGGTTTAATAGAATTATTGCGATTAGATTTATGGAAGTCCATGATTATTTTCCTCATGGATTTAGAGTGTTAACATCTAGAGATGGTTCTTATGAACCAGAAATTCTAAAGAATCTTCTATATGTATTTGAAGAACTTGGTTTAAAAGAATCAGTAATTAGGTCTTTGAAAGATCAAAATAAGATAGAGGAATTATATCGTTACGTCTTATTTAAACAATGTAATAAATTATCAAATATATTTCCTGACTTATTTAGTAGAGGCGAAGAGTATCTAGAATTATTGCTTCCTAATAATTTGTTATCTCAAGATTCTATTATTAGAAAGATTGAATTAATTCCTGAAGAGGATTTCTTAAATGATGTAGAAGTAGTTGGTTGGTTATATCAATTTTATAATTCAGTTAAAAAAGACCAAGTATTTGCTTCTAGAGAAACTATTACTAAAAATACATTGCCAGCTGTAACTCAATTGTTCACACCTGATTGGATTGTTAGATATATGGCTGAAAATTCAGTTGGTAGATTATGGTTAGAATCTTATCCTAATTCATCTTTGAAATCTGATTTAAAATACTACGTAGATGATGCAAAACAAGATGAAGAAACAACTAAAAAACTAGCTGAAATCAAATATAAAAATGTAGATCCAGAAAAAATTAAAATTATTGAACCTTGTAGTGGTAGTGGTCATATCTTGGTTTATGTATTTGATTTGGTTTACAAAATGTATTTAGAAAAAGGATACAATTCAAAAGATATTCCAGGATTAATTTTAAAGAATAATTTATTTGGCTTAGATATTGATAAAAGAGCTGCACAATTGGCACAGTTCTCATTGATTATGAAGGCAAGATCTATTGATAATAGATTCTTTAATGAAGATAGATTTGTAAGACCAAGAGTATTTGAAATTATTGATAGTACAGCTCTAACTAATAGTAATTATAAGGAGTGCATGAAATCACTTCATTTTAGTGATTCATCAATTAAAATCGCGGAATACTTAGATAAGGAGTTTGAACATGCTAAAGTAATAGGTTCATTATTACAATTAGAGCAAAAAGATTACTCAAATTTAATGGATGACATTAAAAGATGCAAAGAAGTAGAAACTCCAAATCTACTTGAATACAACTTTTTTAATGAAGGTACTAATTGCTTAAAACAACTAGTTCGTTTAGCAATGACTTTAACAAGAAAATATGATGTTATGATAACAAATCCTCCATACATCGGATTGTCTACTTTGGAGGCATTTCCTAAAAAATATTTAGGAGACAGATATCCTAATAGTAAGACTGATATGTTTGCAATGTTTATGGAAACTAATTTTGTTAAGAAAAATGGTTTTTTAGCAATGATAAATATGCATAGCTGGATGTTCTTATCAAGCTATGAAAAATTAAGAAAGCATATAATTCAGACACAATGCATTTATAATATGCTACATCTAGGTGCACATGCTTTTGAAACAATTGGTGGAGAAGTAGTTCAAACAACATCGTTCGTAATTAGAAATTGTGCTATTCCATCAAATGGCGTTTATTTCCGCTTGGTCGATGAAAAAGACAAAGAATCTGCATTCCTTGCGGGGGGGGGTATAACAATGAATCTTAGTGTTTATAATTCTCTTCCAAGCAATATTATTGCTTATTGGGTTAGTCAAAATTTTGTTAATATATTCAAAAAATCCACTCCGTTATTCAATTATTGTGAGCCTAAAAAAGGACTTTCAACAGGAAATAATGATTTATTTTTGAGATTATGGTATGAAGTAGATTTAAACAAAGAACTATTTGATGCTACTGATTATATTTTTGCATTTGCAAGCGGGAAAAAATGGTTTCCTATAAATAAGGGTGGAAGTTTTAGAAAGTGGTATGGGAATAACGAATTTGTTGTTAACTATGAAACAAATGGCAAGGAATTAAAAAAATATTCTGGTTCTGTTATTAGAAATGAAAGTTATTATTTTAATGAATCAATTACTTGGAGTATGTTGAGCTCATCTACCCTTAGAACTAGATTTTCACCTAAAGGTAAAATATTTGAGGGAGCTGGCCCTTCATTATTTATCGATGAGGATAAAATGGATTATATATTAGGATTTTTAAGTACAAAAGTTGCTGTTAGTTTTGTCAAATCTCTAAATCCTACATTAAATATCAATATTTCTGATATTGGAAATATACCAATTGTTGATATTAATTCTAATTCTAAAGTTGCTGTTATTAGTAAAGTAAATGTTGAATTATCAAAAGAAGAATGGGATTCATTTGAAGAGTCGTGGGATTTCAGAAAACATCCACTTTTGTAGTAGGAGGAATATATTATAATGATTAGATATGAATTTTCACAAAAACGAATAAATTATATACCAGGAAATATACTAGCATATTGGCTTTCTAATAGAATTTGTGATGTGCTAGCAACTAGTCTAAAATTAAAAGACTATGGTATTGCTAGACAAGGTTTGGCCACATCAGATAACAATTTATTTTTAAAATTGTGGTATGAAGTTAGATTGGACAATATTTCATTTTCAACGAGCAGTTGTTATGAAACAAAACAAATAACTAAAAAATGGTTTCCATATAGTAAAGGTGGATCTTTTAGAAGATGGTCATCAATTAATGAATATGTTGTAAATTATAAAAATGACGGCGAGGATATAAAAAAATCAGTAATGAAAAAGTACCCATATTTATCTAATCCTGGTTTCGTTGTAAAAAATACTGATACTTACTTTAAACAAGGAATCACTTGGAATGATGTATCTACATACAAAATGTGTGCAAGATTTGTACCGAATGGTTTTATTTATGATGCTGCTGGTCCAATGTTCTTTTCAAATGATAGTAAACAGTTCTTAGGATATTTTAATTCTAATTCATTTCAATTGTTTGCGAGCATAATATGTCAAGGATTACATTATAGTACTGGACATATACCTGAAATACCATATATTGACTCCACGAATACTTCTTGGAAAGAAGATATTGAGAATCTATCTTCTAAAGCTTTAGATGAATCTAAGAAAGACTGGAATTCATTCGAGACATCATGGGATTTCAAAAAACATCCACTAATTTAGGAGGTAATTCTTATGGGAATTAGATTAGAAGATAAATACAAAGCATGGGAAGAAGAATGTAGACAACGTTTTGAAACCCTTAAACATAATGAAGAAGAATTAAATAGAATCTTCATAGATATCTATGGACTTCAAGATGAATTAACCCCTGAAGTTGCTGATAAGGATGTTACTGTTAGGCTTGCTGATAAAGAAAGAGAAATAAAATCATTAATATCTTACTTTATTGGATGCATTATGGGTAGATATTCTTTGGAACAAGAAGGTTTAGTTTATGCAGGTGGCATATTTGATGCTACTAAGTATGGTGATTATGTAGATTCAGATGGAATATTACCTATTTATAAATTTGTAGGTATCGAAGATGGCTTAACTAAAAGAATATGTGATATGGTTAGGCGTGTTTATGGAGATACTTATTATAAAGAAAATCTAGATTTTATTGCTGAAGCATTAGGTAGAAAACCTGAAGAAGATGCAGAAGAAACAATTAATAGATATTTAAATGACGGTTTCTATGATGAACACGTTAAGATTTATCAAAAAAGACCAATTTATTGGATGCTATCTAGTGGTAAACAAGGAGCATTTAAATGTTTAATTTATCTACATAGATATAATAAAAACACATTGGCTTTAATAAATACTAAATATTTCTTACCTCGTACAGCTATGTATAAGGCTGAAAGAGAAAGATTGGAATTTAAATTAAAAAATGCTGATATTAGAGAAAAAACTAAACTTGAAAAAGAATTAACTAAGATAGAAGCATGTGAAGAAGAACTTCTTGAATATGGACAGGTATTAGACCATATTGCAAACCAATATATTGATATTGATTTAGATGATGGAGTTAAAGTTAATTATGTTAAATTTCAAGGCGTTGAACTTGAAGTTAATGGAGCAAGAATAAAAAAGAACTTACTAGTTCCATTTGGACTAGAAGATAAGAAAAAATAGGAGGTTTAAAAAATGGATAATAGTAGTTATCAAGAAGCAAGATTACAACTTATTAAAATGTTTAATAAGCCTTCTGATTTTAGACATATTATCTTTTGGTATGATCCTAATGGAGATTTTCTAGATGACATTAAGACTGATAGTTTTGATGAGGCTAAAATAGTTATTTATGAAAATAATCCATTTACAGTTAAGACACTATTAGAAATAGAAGATACTAAATCTAATTATTTAGTTTATTTTCCTTGTAATAGACCTAAAGATATTGAGAACTGGTTGTTAGATACATTGTTATATTCAGACGAATATTATGCTGATATGGTTGCTTTGACAATGAGAAAATTAGGACTTGAATCAACAAAACTAAGAGATAGCATTCAAAGCCACTTATCATTCTTTGATAACAAAGATAGAATTAATCAATTAAGAAAAAGAATTGATATTAATGATGAAACAAAGCTCGAAGATTTTGAAATGGCTATGATGGGATCATTAGTTAAAGCTGAATATGATAAAATTGACTACATATTAAAAGAATTAATTTTTGATTACGATAGTGGAAAAAAATATAAGGACTTAGAAAAATTTAATTTCAAAAACTTATTATGGGATTTAATAGGTGAACAATATTGCTATAGTGGTGAAGAAAAAATTGATAGTTTAATTAAATCATTCTTAGTTACTTCGGTTAATCAAAACAAGTCTTTAATTATAGATACTCCAGTATGGAAAAATCTAATAATTAGGAATTCAAGTGAAGCATGTTGCTATTTTGTTAATGAAATCTTAAAGAAAGATAAAAGATATGAAGGATTACAAGAAGATATAGCTCAAGTATTAAGAATAAAAGATTTAATTAAATCTAAAGGGATTGATTCTATTAAATCGTCTGATGAATTTAAAGTATTTGATGAATATATTATAAATACAATTGTTAAATCATTAATTGATGGTTCATATGACTTTGATTTTTATTTGAAGGTCATTAATGATTATCGTCTAACTACTAGATGGTATGATGACTATATGAATGAATATGAATTCCTAAGATATGCTATTTTACTTAAGAAATCATCTGACTTAATTATTGAGCAAGACATGATGCCACAAGATTATGTTCATAAATATGTAGACTCTTATTATTTAGTTGATAATTATTATCGTCATGCAATTAGTGAATATTCCAAGATAAACGAACCAACTGATAATGAGTCTAAATTAATCGAAGATATTGATAACACGTATGAAAATAAATTCTTATCTAGAATAGGTGGAGAATTCTCTAGGTCATTAAAGAAAATAGAACCAAATTATGACTTTGGCTCAATAGAGTTATCTAAATATTTCTTTAAGAATAGAATGAATAGATTAGCAAAAAAGCAATTTGTAATAATATCTGATGCTTTAAGATATGAAGTTGCAGTTGATTTAGTTACAGAGCTTAATAGATATGTGAAATTTAATGGCCAAGCTAAACTTGAACATCAAATTACAACATTGCCATCAATAACTATGTTTGGTATGGCATCATTATTACCAAATGAGAAAATTAGTTATGAAAACAAACAAGTATATGTAGATGGAAAGCTAACAAATTCAACTGAGGCAAGAAATAAGATATTAAACGACAAAAATAGAAGTTATAGTGCTATACAATCTGAAAAAATAATGTCTATGACTAGAGATGAACTTCGTGAATACATGAATGATAAGAGTGTTGTTTATATTTATCATGATGTAATTGATAATGCTGGAGAACATGATTTTGGAGTATTCGAAGCTTGTGAAAGAGCAATATCTGAATTAGTTGATTTAGTTAAGAAATTATATAATACCCTTCAAATTTCTAACTACATTATTACTTCTGATCATGGCTTTATATATAGAAATAAGAAGATTGATGCATCTAGTAAATATTTATCATTCGCATCTCTTGGATTAGATGATTATTCACAAAGATATGCAGTTATTAATGATTTAACTGAATTAAGTGATTCTAATTATTTTAAGATGGATTATTTAGGTGGGTGCAATTCAAATGTTTATGTTCCATATTCTTATGATTTGTATCGTAAAGCTGGTGGAGGTATTCAATATATTCATGGTGGAGCCTCGCTTCAAGAATTAATAACTCCAATTATTACATTATCTGAAATGAGAAGTAAAGCAGCTGATAATACTGTAGAACCAGTTAAAGTAAGATTAAAAACTGCTACACACAAGATTATGAATAAATCATTCTCGCTTCAATTTGAACAACTTGAAAAGGTAGAGGGAAAGAAAGTAGCAGCATCATTAAATGTATATTTTGTAGATGAAAATAACGATGCAATCAGTGATAAGAAATTGCTAATTGCAAATAAGATTACTGATAATTTACAAGAAAGAACTATTGATATGAGATTCTTATTAAAGAATCAAGAATATGATAGAAACAAGAGATATTATCTAACAATAGAAAATAGCGAAACTGGTGTAGTTTTAGAACAAATCCAGTTCGTTATAGATATTGTTAAATTCAAAATGTTCTAGGAGGTAATTCGAATGGATGAACTTGATAGAAAGATATATGATTCCTTTGCAGGAAGAGTTGTAAGAAAAGGTGCCACAAAACTAATTAAAGGATCATCAAATGTCCCTACATATGTTCTTGAATATCTTTTAGGCACTTATTGTACTTCTGATGATGAAAAAGAAATTGAAAGAGGTATAGAACAAGTTAAAAAAATATTAGCTGAAAACTATGTTAGAAATGACGAAGTTGAATTAATTAGATCTAGGATTAGAGAAAATGGTTCATACAATGTCATTGACATAGTTGATGCAAGGTTTAATGAAAAACACAATGTTTATGTAGCTCATCTTCACAATATGGGAATTAGTGATGTTATAGAAGATAGTTATATAAAAGAAAATGAAAGATTATTAAGTGATGGAATTTGGTGTATCGTTGAACTTTCTTATGAGTTTAATGAAGATGAAGGTGGAGCATTTAAGATTAACGAAATAACTCCTATTCAAATGCCAGGATTTGAACTTAATGAAATAATTGATGCTAGAAAGAATTTTACTAAAGAAGAATGGGTTGATTTAATTATCAGAAGTTGTGGTATGGAACCTTCTTGCTTTGATGAAAGAGTCAAATGGCATATGCTTGCAAGAATTCTTCCTATGATTGAATCAAATATGAATTTATGTGAGCTTGGACCTAGAAGCACAGGTAAATCTCATATTTATAAAGAATTATCTCCAAATTCTATATTACTTTCTGGTGGTCAAACAACTGTAGCAAATTTATTCTATAACATGAATAGAAGACAAGTTGGACTTGTTGGTATGTGGGATGTTGTTGCATTTGATGAGGTTGCTGGTATTAATTTTAAAGATCATGATGGCGTTCAAATAATGAAAGACTACATGAATAGTGGATCATTTGTTAGAGGTAAAGAATCTATTATTGCAAAAGCATCTATGGTGTTTGAGGGTAATATCAATCAAAGTGTCGAATCATTATTAAAAACTTCAACATTATTTGAACCATTCCCTGAAGCTATGATTGATACTGCCTTTTTGGATAGAATTTATTTCTATCTTCCTGGATGGGAAGTCCCTAAGCTAAGACCTGAATTCTTCACTGATAGTTGGGGATTTATTTCTGATTATTTTGCTGAATTCTTAAGAGAAATGAGAAAAAGAAATGAATCTTGCTGCTATCATAAATATTTCAAATTAGGTAGATGTTTAAATCAAAGAGATACAATGGCTGTTAATAAAACTGTATCTGCGATGTGCAAACTTTTATATCCTGATAATAATTATTTAAAAGAAGATATTGAAGAAATCTTGAAATATGCTTTAGAAGGAAGAAGAAGAGTTAAAGAGCAACTAAAGAAACTTGGTGGAATGGAATTCTATGATACTATGTTCTCTTATATTGATTTAGAAACGATGGAAGAAAAGTTTGTATCAGTTAAAGAACAAGGTGGGGGAAAATTAATTCCAGAAGGTAATTCTAGTGCAGGTACTGTATACGCAATTTGTAATAGCAGTTCAATGATTGGCGTAGCTAGAATTGAATGTTCTTTGAATGAAAAAGGTAGTGGAAAGTTTGATGTTACTGGCTTAGGAAAATCTAAAGAATTAAAAGAATCAGTTAAGACTGCACAAAATTACTTTAGAGCTAATGCTAAGCACATTAGTCAAACCATTTCATTAGATCAAAAGGATTATTTAACTCATGTTGAAGATTGCATGGGTATAGGTATTGATTCATCTTTAAGTTTGGCTACTTATGTATCATATATTAGTGCGGCATTAGGTAGACCATTAGCTGCTCAACTTATGGTATTAGGTTCTATGAGCATTGGTGGAACTGTAAATAAAGTTGATGACTTAGCTAATGCACTTCAAGTATGTTTCGATGCGGGAGCCAAAAAGATTTTATTACCTATGAGTAGTGCAATTGATATTGCAACTGTACCAGCTGATTTATTTGCTAAATTCCAAATTAGTTTTTACAGTAGTCCTGAAGATGCAGCTGTAAAGGCATTAAGTATTGAATAATTAAAAAAGGAGGAAAGGCAATTTGAGTGGATTTTTAGATTTTATTTCTAATTTCATAGAGATTACTGGCAATTCGACGGCAGATTCAATAATCCTTACTATTATAGGTTTAATTGCCTTTCTAGTAGCTTTCGGATTTGTAGGTATGATATTTGATGCTCTAGGTATTTATGATTCCGATTTAATGAGTGATACTCATTGGATAGTTAGAGTGATTGTATTTCTAGGGCTTTCTTTTATATGTATAGAAATTACTAAATTTATTAAATGGTTATTTAGTTTTCAGTGGTGGATCTATTTTATTGCAGGAATAGTTCTTATTGGAATAATAATCCTTTTGTTTGTAATAAAACATAAGATTATGAAGAAAAAATCAGTAGTTTCTAAAAATGAAAAAACAGAAGAAACATCTGAAACTACTGAAAATGCTAAAGAAGAAATAGTTACAATCGATAAAGATCATTGCCCTAGATGTGGCGGATTGCTTGTTAAACGTCATGGCCCATATGGCAATTTTTATGGATGTGAAAACTTTCCAATTAATAATTGTAGATATACAAGGAAGTTTAAATAGGAGGCCACAATATGTCTAAAATTTTAAATGATATAACAACAAATTCTATTTCCTTAAGTGAGTGCTTACAAAGATTGCTTGTAATAGCAAATAAAATTGATAATAATGATTTGGCTATTTGGTGTTCGCAGGAATTAAATGGTTATAAAAAAACAGATGGGCTTCCTGAATATAGAAGGTTCAAATCAATGAATATTATCTATTCTGGAATTAATGGAAGATATAAAATAACTAATCAACCTATGCAACCAGGATATTTAAGTTCTAAAACTCTTGAATCATTTGAGGATATAAGTTTAACTGAGAATATTGTAGATGTAGAGAAAAGAAAAGATTGTGAAGACACTTTTTCAAGAGATTTGACTTTTCTTGCTCCAGAAGTATATAAGAATACTAAGGATGAATTTTTAGGCATTGGTGTTCAATGCACATCGATTCAACAAGTTATTCCGCAGCAGTTTTATACAGAAATTTATACTGCAGTCAAAACTAGAATAATTAACTGATTATGTTCTTTTGAAAAAATGAATATAGATTTAGATAATCTAGATGTTACATTGAGAAAAGATACTAAAATAGAAAATGATAAAATATATAATCAAATAATTGTTGAAGGTAATACTTATACACCCGAAAAAAAAGAGAAGAAGGTATTATGGAATGTTTTAGTACCAATTATAACAGGAATCATTTCTGCTATTGTTGGAGGAGTATTGGTTTATTTTATTACAAATGTATGGGTTAAGTAGAAAAACAACAACTAATTATAGTGTAAATAATACTAGTTATTTTATTCTAGAAATGGAAAGTAAATGAAATATCTGGAAATACTATGTTAAAACCTGTCGTTTAGTGAAAAATTTTAACATTTGTAATTTTAAAGTAAATAACTATATGTGATTGATAATTCGATAATTTGTAAATTTGATAAATTTAGTGTATACTTAAGTCGATAATTTAAAGTACCAGAAAGTCGAGGAAGGGCTCGAAGGAGGTACTTATTTATGAATTATCAAAAAGCCATATTAGATAAAGTGTCGACTGGTTTGAAGCTAAGAATGTTTCGTTGTAAATTAACTCTAACACACGATGATTTAGCTGATTTACTTCAATTAAAATCACCTAGAGTGATATATGATTGGGAAAATGGATTGAAAGTTCCTAATGCTGAAAATTTGTATAATCTTGCTCTAATATTTAATGAAAAAATGGAGGACTTACTCGTTATGAGATAAGCCTCTTTTTTTAATTGAACTATAGTACATTTTTAATATTAAGTTTCTTAGTTATAATATAAACGTCAGGGTGATAATGCTCATAATCTTGCAAAAATAAGGTTGATTATGGTATAATTATTACTAGATACAAATGCGTGTTCTGAAACTGTGGAGTAAGAACTTTACCTATATGGAATGTTGGAGCGAATCATATGATTGGAATATACCATATGAATAGTAAGAGTAAACCAATAGTTAAAAGCTAATTTTCAAGAGTGGTATTGCGTATCTAAACAAAATAACATATGAAGAGGATAAATGTTATTTGAGTGGCGATAGGCTTATACCTATCGTCACTTTTTGCTTTAGGGGGTGTTAATAACATGAAGAAAAAGAGCAAAGTTATAGGCAAGAACTATGATAAATTAGAAAAAGAAAAACTATATGATAAATTAGATTATTATGGTTTGATTATTAAAAACAATAGAATCAAAATTGATACAAAAAGATATAAGAAATTTTTTCTTATTCCTAATAAAAAAATTGAAAAAAGACATGTGGTTTATTATCTTCCAACCAAACAACATAGATCTGATTATAAATGTAATTGGTTTAGAGATTTATTAGCAGGTTATAAGCAACTATGGTTTAAAGAATATAAAAGTTTTATTGATAGTATCAAAACACCAAAACAAATAGAAGATAATGTGAGAGTGGAATACTTAGCTACTGGTGTATTAGAATACGATGAAGCTAATGCTAAAGCGTTAATGTTAGGTATGAAAAGAGAAAATGATTATAAAGTCATTATCAAATCTTTGTATGCTCAATTTTTTCATCAATTGATGTCTAGCATTGATGCTTTATGCTTAAAGATGCTAACTGCATGTGGCTATAAAGAAGAAGATTATACAAAGAAACAATTTGATATTTATATGCAAGGTATACAAGGGGATAATGCTCTTTCATTTAAACAATACACTAATTATCCTTTGTATGATAGGGCATTTACAGTTTGGAATTTTCTAAAACATAATTCTTTAAGATCATATAAGTCTTTAAAACAATGGTATCCTAAAATGATATGGGATCCAGAAGATAAATATCAAAATGGTGAATCTGCACTTACAGTTGTTAAGTTAGATGAAAAATTTATTTTAGCTTGTTTAGATAATTTACATTTATTTTTTGATGAATTATGTGCGAGATCTTTTGGAGAGAATGCTAATGATGCTCAATGGGATTATGATGATTATTTTGAAAAAGTGGTTCAAGATCAGATTAACGTTATAGTTAATCCATTGGATTAATAGGAGGCAAAGATTAATGGCATATTTATTTTTATCTTTTACTGATAGATTGAATCGTAGTTCTAATTTTAAAAGTGAACTATATAATCAATCTTTAACTGAACAATTTGAATATATTCAAAAAAGAATTCCTCTTGATAGACAAACTGGAAGTTTTATGAATTTTATTGAAGCGTGCTTTACAACAGGATTGATTAAGAAATATTATATTTCTTGTCCTAATTTTTTAAGAGAAAAAGAGCCTTCCAAAAGTGGTAAAGTTCAATACTTAGATAATGTTGTAGTTCGACCAGAATTAACTCTTTCAATGAAAAGTGTGCTTCCTGATAATCAAAATATAATTTTAATTGGTAAAATTGTAGAAGGTGGTAAACAAAAGCTTTTAGAGGTTAAAGGAATTCAATTAATAGATTCTTCTATATCTTCACCTAATGATATGGTCATTTCTGCTGCTGCATGCAATTCGTTTACTTGTGAAAACAAATCTAGCATATATGGCGGAACATTCACTGTTAATATTTGGTCTGTACCAAATGTTTCTTACGAAGATACTGTATTTACTCCTAATTTTGTGTATGATTTAATTCAATCATGTTGGACTGTATCTAAACCAGAACAAATTAGACAATCGTACGATATTTGGAAAAAATATATTGAATTTAGAAAGTATTATCTTCAAGAACAATCTAAACGAAATTTTAAATTAGATAGGACAATGTTTGTTGAAGCATACGCTGTAAATAGAAAAGAATATAAAAAGAACGCTTCAATTTATGATGAATATCTTTTAGATGGACTAGATGAATTTAAACGAGGAGAGATGATAGTTTTATCTGAAAAAGTAGAAGATGCTGAAGAATTTCCACTTATTAGATTGGATATTGAAAGAAATAGAAAAGCATTTAATGAAGCTAAAATAAATAAACATGGCAAACTTGTTAACGAAGAAGAACGTAAGATACGTTCATTATCTAGTGATAATGTATTTATTACTTCTATCGATCCAAAAAGCAAGTCTCAATCTAAAGATAGAAATGGCAATCAACAACAAGTGACTTTTAGCGAATTATTAAATGTTGGATATGCTTTAGGTGATAGATTTAAAATCGTTTCTTATGATATAGAGCCTATTGAACATTTAGAAGAATTAGATTTAGCATATACAAGAGATATTGATAAATTATATAAAAATATAGATACTAAGTATGAAAAGATTATTAAAGATGAAGTAAAGCAAGCCATTAATTTATATGAAAAAGAACTAAATAAAATTGCTCAAAAACAAATCGAATTATATAAAAAAGAATTAGATAGTTCGTTAGAACAAGATGTTTTAGAAAATAAAGATAAAAACATTATTAGTTTAATTGACAAAAAGAAAAATGAAATCGAAGCTAATGTCAAAAATAATAACAAAAAAGATAAGAAAGAAAAAGATGTTGAGTATGCATCAAGAATAAAAGTTTTAATTGATGAAGAATGTTCTAAAATTGATGTTAAGTCATATTACGTTGAAAGAAATTCTAAATTATTACAAGAAAATGCTAATAAGATTGAAATTGAAATAAAGAGACAACTAACTCAATATGAAGCAAAAAAGAATTCTGAAATTACTAACAAATATAAAGATGATGTTAGAAATGAAAAGATTAAATCAAAAGAAGAACTTGATGCTAAATTAAAGATTGATAAAGAAAAAGTCATCGAAGAAGAAACAATTGTTAGATTCTCGTTATATTTTAGATTGGGTGATCCTAATAATGTTATTTCTGATAAGCAAAAAAAGACTGTTGATGCGTGCGAATATATTGTTTACGATAATCGTGCTGAAAAAGCAAAAATATTAAGACAAGAAGCAGCTCTAGATAATTTCTATTCTGGATATGTTAAGAACCCATATCTTTCAACATATCTTTTTAATCCTGAAGAATTAGATACTATTAGAGCTGAGCCTAGTGATTGGATATGGTATTTAGATTCTCTTAATGAAAAGCAAAAAGAGGCTGTTAGAAAAGCTGTTTCAAGTAATGGTATATTCTTACTTCAAGGCCCTCCAGGAACTGGCAAAACACAAGTAATTGCTGAAATAGTAGCTCAGTTAATAAAAAAAGGTAAGAAAGTTTTAATTTCATCAGAAACTCATAAGGCAATAGATAATGTATTTGAAAGATTACCTAAGATTGCTGAAATTGTACCTATTAGATTAATTCCTTCTAACAATGATAAAAAGAAAGAAAATGAATACGATCCAAAATTTTTAGTTGATAATTTCTATTTAAATATCTCTTCTAATATGAAAAAAGCTGTTAATAGATATAAGAATTTTGAAAAGAACAAAATAGAATTTGCTGAAAACTTTGATAAATTAAAGTTAGCAAAAATTAAAATAGAAAAATCTCAAAAGATTTTAGATAAAGCTAATGAAGAAATTAAAAAATATGAAGATAATGCTAAAGATATTAATTCTAAAATTTCTTTATTAAATGAAAAAAAAGACTTAGTTAGAATTGATATTGATATTTTAAGAAGAACTAAACGTCATATAGAAAATGATAATTTGAGACCTGATGAGGATGTTAAGATTGACTTAATTGTTGATGTAAGAAAAAAACTAGAACCTTTATTCGAAAAAAATGTTTATATTGATTGCGATTTAGGCCAATTATTAAAGAATATTAATTCAATTAATAATGATGGAATAGAACGTGAATTAGCTGTTATTAATCCTGAATCCAAAAAAATTATTCTTGAGGTTAAGAAAAATGATTTAAAATGTGAATTAAATAAATATGTTGATGATATAGGAGATATTATAGATCCTAAATATGAAAAAAAAGTTCAAGAAATCAAAAATGAATTAAAAAAGGTTAAAAATGAAATTAATTCTGAATCAGAATCAGGTGATGAATCGTTAAGCAATTTAAAACTTAATAAGATTTTTAATTATTCTTACTTAGTTGCTAATATTTCTTTAATTTCAGAAATAGTTAGAACTGTAAAAGATAGAATTATTGAGATTAAATCTTCAACGTTAGATTTACTTAATAAAGAAATACGTACTGTTGAAGATAAACAAGTAGAATTGGATAAAGAAATTGATTTATTAAAACAACAAATAAAAGTGATTAATGAAAATATAATTGATATTCAAGAAAGAAATGATGTTAAAGATATTCAAGAAGCTAAATATAAGCTAGAGAACGATTTAATAAAATTCTTTAAAGATTTTGAAATTGCTGAGCCTTATAAGGATGTAGATGAAGGTTTAATAATTATTAAACGTAAATGGTCTGAGCTAGAAGATGATTTCCAAGCGAAAGAACAAGAAAATAAAGAAAAAATACCTATGTATGAAAAGATTGCAAATTATATCACTAGTGAGGATGTAATTGAAGAAGATAGAAAGGTATTTACTAAAGATTTATTTGAAAATGCCAATGTTTTTGGCATTACATGTACATCTAACGACAGATTTAGTAGAAGAAATGTAGATGCTTTGTCTGAATACAATATCGATGAAATTGATATTAAGTCTGTAGGTATTGATGTTGTAATTATTGATGAGGTTTCTAAATCAAGTTTTATAGATTTATTGATTCCAATCCTATATGGTAAAACAGTTATTCTTGTTGGAGACCATAGACAGTTGCCTCCAATGTATGAATTCTCAAAATTGAGAGATGATGATTTTGATGGATTAGATGAAACAATTATTAATAAAGAAATCAATAAAAAATTTACTTCATTATATGAAGAATGCTTCTTTAAAACACTATTTGAAAAAATACCAGATAGTTATAAAACAATGTTAGTTCAACAATATCGATGCCATGAGCACATTATGAATGTATTTAACCATTTCTATAAAGGTGAATTAAAACTTGGTTTTGCTGGACAAAACAACAATAAGCGACATAATGTTAGGTTACTATCTAATGGTAGAAATATCATTGAACCTGATAAACATATTTACTTTGTTGATTGTAAGCAAAATGAGACACATGAAACAGATTCAACATCTATGTATAACACGGGCGAAGCAAAAGTTGTTGTTGAACTAATTAGAAAATTAAACGCTTATTTCAAATCGCACCCTGAACTTGAAAAATTAAGTATAGGCGTTATTTGTACATATGGAGATCAAGCTAAAAAAGTAAAAGAATTGCTTAAATCTGAAAAAGTAAAAACTGATGCATTTAAGACTGATTCTGAAAAGATGATAGTTTCAACAGTTGATGATTTCCAAGGGGATGAAAGAGATATTATTATTTTTTCAACTGTAAGAAATCCAGAAAACCCAAAAAGAAGTGACCCTGGATTCATTTTAGCTTATCAAAGAATTAATGTTGCATTATCTAGAGCAAGAAGAATGCTTGTAATGGTCGGTAATAGAAAATATCTTGAAGAAAAAGGTGTTATTGATTTACCTGATGTTTATGGTCGTGTAGGTAAAGAACAACGTAACTTTAGAGTTTATGAAGAAATATTATCTACTATTGAGCGATATGGTAAGGTTATTGAAGATATAGATGTATTAGGTGATAAGGAGGCTAGAATAAATGGATAAGTTTAAACTTGAAACTTCTATACAATTTCCATTTTTTAAAATGAATGAACTTGTAACATATTCTGAAGTAAAAAAACCTAGTGGTGTAGCTTTCATTTTATTAGTGCTTATTAGTGAGTCTAAGAATAAAAATGATAGATTATCTAAAGTTTTAGAAAATTTTGGAATACCAAAATCTTTACATTATATTTTCGCGGATAATATTCAAACACTTATGAATCAAGATATTTTAGAAGAATTTAATTTCTATAAGTCGAATTTTGATGATTATCTTATTGGTTCATTTAAATTTACAAATAAAGGAAAGAAAATTTTTGCTGAAGAGTCTATTCCTACTGGAATTAATAAGGAGTTAAAAGTTCCTGTATTTTATAATATAGCAATGAATGAATTATCATTTAAAATAGATACAGAATTAGAACCTAAACCATTAATGGATTGTGCTATTACTCCGGATTTTTTTAATAAATTTGAATGTGAAAAGAATGTTGAAAATTTCTTAAATCTTCAAAAAGGTAAGGGAATTAGTGTAAAAAAAGAAGAAATTATTACTAAAGTTGAACAAATAGATAAAGAAAATTGGATAGCTAAATATGATTGTGATATGAATATCAATGGTGATGATATTGATATTAAATTTGATGAAGTGTTATTACAAAAATTTTTTGATGCAAATTATAATAAAGAAATGATCAATTTAGCTATATCATTTAAAAATAAATTCAAATTTAAATCTTCCTATAAAGATAATCTTAAATTAAGTCATTATGATTTTGATAAGATTATAGGAATTATTATTCCAAAAGAGATTGATAATATTTTAAAACAAAAAAGTCAATTATTAATTACAAAGGGCAATTATAAAACTTCAAACGGATTTATGATTAATAGTGATGATTCAATTAATAAATATGACGATGCAATTGAATTTATTCAAGTTGATATGCATGATGATGTTTATGCATTTGTTCCTGGTAATTTTAATTTTAATAATTATTTATTTGGTACTATTACAATTCCTCTTGTTGCTAAAATAAAATTAACTAAAGAAGAATTGAAAAAAGTTATTGAACCATATGTTATTTCACAATCTTCATATAGTGAAGATAATTTTAGAGAATTAGTTAAAATAACAAATATAACAGAAGATTTTAAATTGGCAAAAGAGATTATTGAAGGCTATATGAGTAATGATACTGAAAACAATATTGTTTTGTTAAATGAAATGAAACCATATGCAATATCAAATGCAATTATCTTAAATATCTATAGGGATTTGCTAGAAAAAAATTATAATAATTATATTAATAATATAACTGAAGACAATCTTGATACAGTATTAAAGATAACTGCTTCAATTCCTAAATTCTTAAATATTCCAAGCAGTGAAGTTTTATCAAAAATATTTAAGAATTTAAATGTAAAAAATGAATTAAAAGTTTATGAATCTTTAGTAAGTAAAGGATTTGATAAATCACTAGTTGTTTTATATGTTAATCCAGTAAATGAAGTGTTAAAGAAAAGAAATTCAGAAGAAAAGAGTCTTGTTGATTTAATTAATTATGATGATGCTATGATTGAAATGAAACGAATAACAAATATAAGTGATTATAAGACTTATTTGTATGATGAAGAAAAAATTGATCGTAATGGATTTAAAGCAAATTATAATAAAGCTTTTAATCTTCAGAAAAGTATTTCTATATTTAAAACTAGAAACGAATCGCTGTTTGAAAATTATGATGGATTTATGAAATTATTTTCAACAATTAATGATGATATTAATATGGTTGAGGCTGCTCTAAAAAATCCTAATAATTTGAAAGTAGAGTTAATTGAAAAGAAAATATCTAGTGGTGATTATCAATTTGTATTTGTTAATCTATCTGCAAAATTGGAAGCAATTCTTAAAAATAAATATAAATTAGATGGTAAATTGTCTGATATGTTAAATGAAGCTAGAAATAATGATATAATCGACAAAAAGATCATTAGTGATTTACACGATTTTAGAGATAATAGAAATGCTAATGTCCATCCAGAAGATAGAACATCAAATTATGATGCAAATGATTTAAGAAGATGGACTAAAGAAATTTTTGGTTTGGAGGTGGGAAAAAATGAGTCAACAAGTAACAGTTGATTATCAAGGCATATCTATTCAGGCACAAGCTGAATGTGATAGAGCTGTTCATTCACTCTGCCAAATAGATAAAGTTCTTGAAAAAATACATAAAGTCGCAAATAAGCTAGAGACATCAAAAGTTAAAGAATACGAAATATATTTGCAAAAATCAAAAAATGCAATTAAAAAGAAGATTGAAAACTTTAAGAATGCTTTAGAAAAGTATAAAGAAACTAGAGCTTATATGGTTGATGATCAACGTTCAAATTATCAACAATTTATTGATTTTGCTGATAAAGTCCAAAATGAATCACAAGATTTAATTAAAATTGTTAATGAATTAACAGGATCTAAACTTGCTATTATAAATCAAATGATTGAAGTAGGATTGTTAAATGCTGGTAAAGCAACTACACAGGCGATGCTAGATAAATTAAATGGCGTTGTTATGATATCAAGTAATATCTTATCTCAGATTAATAATATTGAAGATGTTTCATTAAGAGAATTAGCGTATAAAGAAATTCTAAAAAATGATAAACTTAGCTTTGATGAAGTAATTATTAGAGCACAAGAAGAATATAATATACTTTTAGGTAAGCAAACAAAAACAGTAATTCAAGAATGTAAAGAAGAACTTACTAAAAATGGTATTGATACAAAAAAATTAGATAATGTAAAATCTATTGATGAAGCTTACGAAATTACTAATGAATCAATTGTTAATGAAAATGTTAGAAAAGAAACATTAAAGATCATTATTAAGGCAATTAAAGATAGAGGATTCATTGTAGATACAAAGAAAAATTTAAAGTTTAATAAAGAGAAAAATGTTCTTAAGTTAGTTGCTTTAAAAGCATCTGGTCAAAAAGCCGAATTTGAGATTCAATTAAATGGTAAATTTATGTACCATTTTGATAAATATGAAGGTCATGCTTGTAAAAAAGATATAAAGCCATTCTTCGAAGATTTAAAGAACATTTATGATATCAATATTCTTCATGAAGAAGTAATTTGGGAGAATCCCGATAAGATTCAAACTCAAAAATATCAATACATAAATAAAAATAAGGGTACAAATTAGGAGGTAAACATATGTCTTTACAAAATAGTTTTAATAAGATTAAAAGAAATGCTGGAATAAAAAAATGTGTCATGATTGATGGTAATGTTGGAGATGTTTATTTAAATGAAAAGAACAAAATTGTCACATTAAGAGAATATCTAGAAGCAATGTTTAAAGATATGAATTATCAGAATATTGTTTATTGGGATAGAGTTGAAGGAGCTACTGGTGCAATTGATAAGTTAACCTTAACTGATGAAGTTGAAGTAGAAGGTGATGAATATGATATTGGTGAAGATGAAGAAATGTCTATAGTTCAACAAGGTTTATTTAAATCACCAGCCGAAATTTTTAATATTGTTTATAAGAATGTAATTGATAAAAAACAAAAAGTTGCATTCATTATCAATTGGTCTGAGTATTTATTTAGCGTTAATGGGTTAAGCGATGATGAAAGACAAAATATTACATTGTTAGGCAAAGCTTTAAAAGATAGAAAAGTAGATTATTTAAATACAGACTGCAATGAGAGTGTTGTTATTATTATTTTAAATAAAGCTTCTGGTTTGCCATTATCTTTTTATCAAGGAAATCCTGAAGTTGAAATTGTAACTTTGCAAAAACCAGATAGAGAAGAAAGAAAACAAATGATTCAAAAAATAGAAGATTCATTTGAAGTTAGATTAAAATCAGGTACAAGTTCATTACTTGATATTGAAAATATAGATTGTATTGATATGCTTGAAGATTTTACAAATCGCGAGATTATTCAATTGTCGAGAATGTCTAGAAAAGAAGATAAGATGACTTTTGATAAGTTATTCTATTTATTTAAATATGGTGAAAAAGAGAACCCATGGGAAAAATTAGAACAATCTAGAGTTAAGAATATCAAAAAAGAATTATCTGATAGAGTTATAGGTCAAGAAGAAGCTATTAAAAAAATTGAAAAGACTGTTATCAAAGCTTATATGGGTTTAACAGGTCTTCATAAAACTTCATCAAGATCTATGCCAAAAGGCGTATTCTTCTTTGTTGGACCTACAGGTGTAGGTAAAACTGAATTATCAAAAGCTTTGGCTAAGTTTTTATTTGGTGATGAACAAGCTTGTATTAGATTTGATATGTCTGAATATGCTCAAGAAAATAGTGACCAAAAATTAATTGGTGCTGCTCCTGGATATGTTGGATATGAAGAAGGCGGACAATTAACAAATGCTATTAAAGAACATCCATTCTCAGTTGTGTTATTTGATGAAATTGAAAAGGCGGCTAAACCTAATCCACGTATTTTAGATATATTTTTGCAAATTCTAGAAGATGGTCGTTTAACTGATTCAAAAGGAGAAACAGTATATTTTAGTGATACTATCATTGTATTCACATCTAACTTAGGTGCTAACAAAGTTCAAGCATCATCTAATAAAGAAGGTGTTGCAAATGAATTCATTAAGATTGTAAAAGATTACTTTGAAAATGAATTAAATAGACCGGAATTATTAGGCAGAATTGGATACAATAATATTGTCCCATTCAATTTTATTCAAGATAGAGAATCTCAAGTGAAAATTTGCAAAAATAAACTAAAACCAGTTATTAGAGGAATAGAAGAGAAATATAAACTTGAATTAGAATTTGAAAAAGAACTAGATGCTATCGATTACATTTTAAAAGCTGTAGATTTATCAAAAGGTGGACGTGATATTTTAAATGCTATTAATGATAGATTGTTAGATCCTCTTTCAATGTTTTTATTTGATAATAAAGATGATTTACGTTCTTTAAAAGGAAGTAGAATTATTACAAAGGTAACAAATGATGGATTTAACTTTGACTTCGATTAAGTTTAATGTTGCTTACATAAAAATGTGCACTAAAACAGAAGGACCATATAGTAGATGTTGCATTTGGTTTCAAGGATGTGACATCAATTGTAAAGGATGCTGTAATAATGAATTACAACCATTATTTCCTAATCATATAGTCACATTAAATGACCTTATTGATATTGTTAAAGAAGCTAAAAGCAGATTTGATATAGAAGGTATAACTCTAAGTGGTGGCGAACCTTCTTTACAAACTGGATTGAAATATTTCAATGATGAAATTCATAAATTAGGTTTAGGAATTATTATGTTCTCAGGAAAGACTAAAACTTATCTTGATAAAGACTTAGTTAAATCCGTTGATTTATTAATTGATGGACCATTTATTGAAAAACAACTTGATGAAGATAGAGTATTATTAGGCTCTAAGAATAAGAAACTATTTTTTATTACCAATAGATATAAAAAAGTAAAAAAATATTTCAATAATCCTGTAGCTATTGAAGAAGTAACGGTTGAGGATTATATCTTTATAAATGGTGATTAATATGGCTTTAGAAAAAGAAAGAATTAAAAAAATGATGAAACAATTTGAAATTGTTTTACACTATCATTTTAATGAAATTGAATGGTTATCAAAAGCTATGAAATCAGTTTTACTTCCTAAAAAAGAATCAGATGGTAAGAATCACAAAGAATATACTAATGAAGGTTTAGCGACTGTTGGTGATGCCATTATAAAATCAGTCATTGCTGATAAATTATATAAACAAGGATTAACTACTAAAGGTGCAATTACAGATGCTAAAAAAGATTTAGAAAATAATGAAACTATGCATAAAGTCATGCTAGAAGAAGGGTGGATTAAATATTCATATAATAATGATTTTTTTTCAATGGATAAGCCACCTGGAAATAAAAATGTTGTAAGTGGTGAGCATGATCCTTATATAGAAGCCATTGTTGCATCTATTTATTATGATTCTAGAAGTTATGATACAACTAAACGTTGGATTTTAAAATGGTTAGTTCCACTTTTAGAAAAATATAAATAAATGTTTTCTTTATTATAAGTAAGAGTTATTTATAAAATATAAAAATAAATGATGATTCTTTTTTATTTTGAAGATTTGATGACACAAGAAATTGAAGAATTTTAACAAAAATAACACATTGCAAACTAGATTAATATTTATATAGTATTTTGTTATTTTATTATTGTTTCAATAAATACTACTAAGCGTGGATACAAATAATTAGTATATAATGTTACTATGTTGTTAAGAGGTATTTTTATGGATATTGTTAAGATTGGATATTTTATTCGTGAATGTAGGAAAAATAAAAATTTAACTCAAAAACAGTTAGCGGATAAATTATATGTTGAACCTAAAACTATTTCAAAATGGGAAACAGGAAAAGGTTTACCAGATGTTTCAATAATGAAAAATTTATGTAATGAATTAGGTATATCGCTAAGTGAATTATTTATAGGTGATTATATTAAAGAAGAGTCAAATGATTTATTAATAGAGAAATTAATTATTGATGAATTAAAAAAAGAAAAAATACAAAATAAGAAGAAATTGATTGGTGAAATTTTAATTGGTTGTGCTTTTATAGGTTCTGTAATTACATTGATATTGTTAGTGGGAATTGTTTCTATTGCTACATATTTAAAAATTATATTAATTGTATTATCATTCATTTTTATTTTTGTAGGTTTATTTGGATTAGTACTTTTAGATGTGAATATTGGATATTTTGAGTGTGCTGAATGTCATGAAAGGTTTATACCTTCAATTAAAGATTATGTTTTTGGAATGCATACATTGAAAAAAAGAAAATTGAAATGTCCTATATGTGGTAAAAAGACATGGTGTTTAAAAAGAATGACAAGAAAATAAATTTAAATATTGATAAGTTGATTATAAATAAGTGTTATAGTATCATAATTCCATGTAGAAAGGAAAATTTGTATTATAAGTTTTTTAGGTAAATTTAATGATTAGTAATGATGTTAAGTATATTGGTGTTAAAGATTTAGATATTGATTTATTTGAAGGTCAATATAAAGTTAATGATGGTATGACATATAATTCTTATATTATTTTTGATGATGAAGCTATATGTGTATTAGATACAGTTGATAAACATTTTAAAGATGAGTGGTTAAATAATATAGAAAGAGAATTAAATGGTAAATTACCTGATTGTTTAGTTGTTCATCATATGGAACCTGATCATTCATCTAATATTGATGCATTTATGGAGAAATATCCTAATGCAAAAATATTTGCTTCAGCTAGTGCATTTAATATGATGAAGAATTTATTTGGTACTGATTATGGAGATAGAAAAGTTGTTATAAAAGATGGTGATGGTTTATCTTTAGGTAGACATGAATTAAAATTTATTGCCGCTCCATTTGTTCATTGGCCTGAAGTTATGTTTTCATATGATGCATGTGATAAAATATTATTTTCTAGTGATGGTTTTGGTAAATTTGGTTCATCTTTAGATACTAATAATTGTGTAGATGAAGCAAGAAGATATTATTTTGGTATTGTTGGTAAATTTGGTCAATATGTTAATAATGTTTTAAAAAAAGCTGAAAATTTAGATATTAAAATTATTTGTCCTCTTCATGGACCTATTTTAAAAGATAATTTATCTTATTATTTAGGTTTATATAAGACATGGAGTAATTATTTACCAGAAGAAAATGGTGTATGTATATGTTTTTGTAGTGTATATAATCATACTTTAGAAGCATGTAAATATTTAGAAAATAAATTAAGAGAAAATAATGTTAAAGTAAATGTATTTGATTTATCTAGATGTGATCATTCTTTAGCTTTATCAGAAGCTTTTAGATATTCTAAATTAGTTTTAGCTACTCCTACATATAATGGAGATATATTTCCATTTATGAAAGATTTTATTCATAATTTATTAGATCATAATTATCAAAATAGAGATATTGTTTTAATTGAAAATGGTATGTGGGCTCCTATGGCTAATAAGAACATGAAATCTTTATTAGATAATTTAAAAAATATTAATTATATTGATAATGTTACTATTAAAGGTAGAGTTTCTGAAGATATAAAAAATAAACTTGATGAACTTGTTTTAAAATTAAAATAAATATGCATAAAGAAGAAAAAGTAATATTAACTAACATGTGCATGATATATTCTAAAGATAATATTTTAGTACAAGATAGAATTAAATCTTGGAAAGGAATTGCTTTTCCTGGTGGACATGTTGAAAATCATGAATCGATAGTAGATTCAGTAATTAGAGAAATAAAAGAAGAAACTGGATTAGATATTTCTAATGTAGAATTATGTGGAATTAAACAATGGTTTAAAGATGATATAAGAAATATTTGTTTCTTATTTAAAACTAATTGTTTTTCTGGAGAATTAAAGTCTAATGATGAAGGACATAATTTTTGGATTAATAAAAACGATTTATCTAAATATAAATTAGCTGTTAATTTTGAATATATGTTAAAAGTATTTAATGGAGAATATATAGAACATTATCATGAAAGAATGTTTGATGATAGTGTAGATATTTTAAAAAAATAATTGTTTTTTAAAAATTAAGAGAATATTATTTATTTGGAGATGAAGTTCTTCCATAAGATTAAATCTTAAAACCGCTTATTGTGAGCTGATAACTTCTGTTTTTACAGGGTTATTGGCTCTTTTTTTGGAGAAAATTATGAATTTTATTTTATCGTTTGGTTTAATTATTATTTGTGCACTTTGTTTAGGTACTATCTTTAAAAAGATAAAATTACCTTCTTTAATTGGTTATTTAATTACTGGTATTATATTTGGTCCATATGTTTTTAATTTAATTAATAATGATATTTTATTGATATCTAGTTCATTAAGACAATTTGCGTTAATTGTTATTCTTACTAGAGCAGGTTTATCTTTAAATATTAATGATTTAAAGAAAGTTGGTCGACCTATAATAATGTTATGTTTTGTTCCTGCATGTTTAGAAATTATTGGTTATTTATTATTAGGACATTTTATTTTAAAATTATCTATTTTTGAATCTTGTTTATTAGGTTCAGTTATGGCGGCAGTATCTCCAGCAGTAGTAGTTCCAAGAATGATAAAATTACAAGAAGAAGGATATGGAACAAATAAAAATATTCCTCAAATGATTATAACTGGAGCTTCATGTGATGATGTATTTGTTATAGTCTTATTTTCTTCATTTTTAACTATGGTTAGTAATGGTAATTTTGATTATTCAATATTTTATCAAGTTCCTGTATCTATTATTTTAGGAATAGGCATAGGTTTATTATTTGGATTATTATTATCTTTATTGTTTAAAAAAATAAAAATTAATAATTCTATTAAAATATTGATTTTATTAAGTTTTACATTTATTTTTGTAGGATTAGAAAATTTAATAAAGAATTATGTTCCTTATTCTGGGTTATTAAGTGTTATTTCTTTAGGTATAATGCTTAAAATAAAAGATAATGAAAGTAGTATTGAATTAAATAAATCTTATAATAAAATATGGATATTTGCAGAGATAATTTTATTTTGTTTAGTAGGAGCAGAAGTTGATATTAAATTTGCTTTTTCACAAGGACTAATAGTTATTTTAGTTTTATTTTTAACTTTAATATTTAGAATAATTGGTGTATTTATTTGTTTAATTAAAACAAAATTAAATTTTAAAGAGAGATTATTTTGTGCGATTAGTTATATACCTAAAGCGACTGTTCAAGCTTCAATTGGAGGGATTGCTTTATCTATGGGTTTAGATTGTGGAAAAATAATATTAACTTTTGCAGTTTTAGCTATTTTAATTACTGCACCACTTGGTGCTTTCTTAACAGATTTTACTTATAAAAAGTTATTAACAAAAGATAATATGGACTAAATAAAATGCAATAACACAGTAGAAAACTTGCAATTGCTAGAATACGTTGGGGGGGGGTATAATTTTTTTGTAAAAGCGCTTACATTTATTAAGGGAGGCAATTAGTGAAAAGGAAATCTAAAGCCATATTGTTATCTACTGTAACAGGTATTTTATCGATTTTAACAATTGGTTCAATTATTGGAGGAGTTATCGCAAATAAAAACTCCGCGGCAATAAACTCTTACTTTGACATCTTACCATATAAACTTGTCGATACAGATGAAAATGAAAAGAAGAATACAGAATATTTTAAATCCTCATTTGTTACAAAAAATGGAAATTATGATGACGCTGCACTATGGGATTATGATCTAAGAGTAGCTCAACAAATTGTTAATGAAGGTAGTGTCTTATTGTGGAATAATAATAAAGCTTTACCATTATCTAAAAGCTCATCGGTTAGCTTGTTTGGTAATACATCTGTTAATATGGTTTATACAGGAACTGGAAGTGGCAGTATTAATGTTGCTGATGCTGTTACTTTTAAAGATGGATTATTACAATATGATTTTAAAGTAAATGAAGCTTTATGGAACTTTTATTCAACAGGGAACGGAGGTAAAACTAAAGGATATGGTATTACTCAAAAAGGTTCAGCAGGTATTGCTACAAATGAACCACTTTATACTAGAGAAGTACCATGGAATACAATATCTAATGAAAATAATTTGCAATCAACATTTGCTACTTATGGAGATTCAGCAATCTTTGTATTAGGAAGAAGTGGAGGAGAAGGTGGCGATTTAGCTAATAAAGCTGCTCCTGATACTATAGGTGGAGATTATTTACAATTATCTGAAGTTGAAAAAGATGTTATTGATCATTTAATTAGTTTAAAACAAAATAAAGTTTTTAAAAATGTGGTATTAATTATTAATTCTGCTAATACAATGCAAATGGATTTAATTAGTCAATATAAAGATAAAATTGATGCTTGTTTATGGGTTGGTCAACCAGGAGCAGGTGGTGCACCAGGAATTGCTAAATTATTATGTGGAGAAGCTAATCCAAGTGGTCATTTAGTAGATACTTATGTTTATGATAATGATTCATCTCCTGCTATGAAAAATTTTTATTTAAATAGATATCT
>CAJKZK010000003.1 GCA_905204225.1 uncultured Bacillota bacterium | reverse complement strand
TGTAAATAAATTATTTTATTACTAATAATTGATTTTAATTCTTCTACATATTTTTTATCATTAAAATCTAAAATAAACGCTAAATCATATTGATTTAAAACATCTTTAAATTCTTCTTTAAATTTTATAAACCTACTAATTCTATCTGGTTTAAAAACACCTATATGAAAATAATCTTTATACATTACATTAATATTATCTAAATTTACTTTTAATTGATGAGGATGATGAGCATAATCTTCAATTAAAATATATTGTTTTTTATTAGTAATATTAAATCTATTTTTTACCATTATAAAGTTATTAATATTGTTTAAAACTTTATTAACATCTTCATGCATTAAATAATAAAAACTTACTACTCCTACAATATCTTCAATTAAAGGTAAACCGAATAAATGATGATAATTAAATTCAGCAATAAATTCAGTTTGAAAATATATTTTACCTTTAATACCATTTTCATCAAAAATATAATCTTCAGCATAAAAATCTGCTCGATCATCTAATCCATAAGTAAAAAAATAAGGATTCTTAATTTTGTAATTATCATTATAATTAATTAATCCATAATGAACTTTTTTAGCGAATTTTTTAAAAGAATTTATATAATCTTCTTCATGCAAAAAATAATCAACATGATCATAATCAATATTAGTAATAATTGTAAATTTAGGAGAATAGGCTAAAAAATGATCTTGATATTCACAAGATTCTAAAAATATATATTTTTCATTATTAACTTTTTTACCATACCCATCACCTCTTAAAAAAGAAGCATTATCATAACAAGATAATAAACCCACCATAGTGGTTTTACCATGACTACCACAGATAGAAATTAACTTATTTTTATTAAAATAAAATGATAAAAATTTATGATATTCTAAATAAGGAATATTATCTTTATTTAATTGTTTTAATAAAAAATCATCTTTAAAAGCATGGCCTACAATAACAAAATAATTATCTTTAAAAGATGTATCATTTAATGAATGAATTTTAACTCCTCTTTTTATTAAATTATCTTGAGTAAATATATAATTATCAACATCTAAACCAGTCACTTCATATCCATCATCAAGCAAAATATGGCAAAGTCCTGCCATACCAGAACCCTTAATCCCTATAAGATAAAATTTCATTAAATCACCTATTTTAATATATGAAATTACTTATATTAAAATACGATTAAAACAATTCTTTCTTTAAATAAATAGAATCTTCTTTAGTTATATTTCTAATTACTTTACATGGATTACCTGCTAATAAAGTATTACTTGGAATATTATGTGTTACTACTGAACCTGCTGCTATTACTACATTGTCTCCAATATTAATTGAACAAATATCTAATACAGTAAAATTAAAATTTGCGTAACAATTTTTACCAAAATGAGTATTTATTCCATAATCAAAATAAATTGGTCCTTGTAAATATAAATTATTATTATGAGGTATTAATTCATCAATAATTAATTTTCTATTAATATCATTATCATCTTCAATTTTATTAAATTTAGCACATAACGCATGTGCTTTATTTCTTAATGATAAAATTTCTTCATCATTAGGATTATTATATTTTGCCTTGTAACATTTTTTCTAATTCTAACATAATTTTCACCACTTAAATATTAACATCTATATATCTGTATTTTCTTGTAAGCGTTACCAAGTACGAAATACAAAATACCAACTTCGCAATAAACATTGCCTTAAATATTGATTAATAAATATATTGAATTTGGAGTTTTATTCAAACTTACAAGGAGGAAACCATGAAAAATAAAATGCCAAAATTACTTATTGCTGCTAGTTTATTATTAGGAGTAGGAATATTGAGTAGTTGTGATAAAACACCTTCATCAAGTACACCGACTTCAACTAGTCAACCAGCACAGTCAGAAGAAAAAATTGATGTTAGTGAATTATCTCTTGAATTATCTAAAGTTAACGCTAAAGTTGGTGAAATTATAACTGTTAACGTTAAAGTAAAACCATCTAATGCAACAAATAAAGAATTTACTCTTTCAAGTAGTGACACAACTATTGCAAAAATTGTTGATAACAAAATTGAATGTTTAGCTAAAGGAACAGTAACGATTACTGCTAGAAGTAAAGCTAATCCAAGTAAAAAAAGTGAAGCAAAATTAGTTGTTCTTGGTGCAGATGAAGAAGGAAGATATGAAAATATTTTTGAAGCAGAAGAAGCTAATTTAGTTAAAGCAGAAAATAGTTCCATGGGAGTTGAAGCAGTTGATGATGATAGATTAAGTGGAACAGGTGTAGTTGGTAAATTATCAAAAGATGATAGAATCATCTGGGGTATTGAAGCAATAGAAAATGATAACGATGCAATTTTAAAATTTAAAATGATGGGCCCAAGTGGTTGGCTTGGCATGTGGGATTCTATTGATTACACATTTGCAGATTTTTACACTGTTAAAGTAAATGGTAAAGTAATTAATACTGAAAATATTCATGTTGAAGGTACATTAAATAGAGGTGGTTCAGCTGATTATTACAATGTTAAAGAAGTAACTATTGGTAAAATTTCTTTAAATAAAGGGTTAAATGTTGTGACTTTAGTTTTATCAAATAGATTCGATCAAACTACTATTTCTAATGAAAATTATAATGGTACATTATCATGTTTAGGTAATATTGATAGCATGACTATCTTATCTAAAACTGATTTAACTTATAAAGAAAACACTCAAGAAGTAACCAATCCTGAAGATGATGTTATTTTACAAAATAAAAAATTTGAAGTTGAAGATTCATTAACTAGAATTTATAAAGATGAAAAAAATCCACAAATTAATATTTCACCTAAAACTGCTGTTGAATTAGAAAAAGGTATGATTATTTCTTATGGATTTACTGCAAGTGAAAATACTAAAGCAAAATTAGGATTTAATATTGCTGCACCTTATAAAAATACTGAAACTAAAAATGAAGATGTTAAATTAAGTGATTTAGTAACAATTACTATTAATAAAAAACAAATTAATCTTCAAAATTTAACTTTAAAAGGTGGAGAAAATAATTTAGTTTATACTGATTGGTTAGATTTAATTAAAGATACATCTTATACATTAACAATCAATGTTAAACAAAATGCTGAATTTGAATATTTAGGTAGTTTTGATTACATGAATATTTCATATTTAAAAGGTGAATTAACACCATTCTTAGCAAGTAAGCCTTCTACTATTAAAGAATACAAATTTGAAGCAGAAGCACCTACAACAAAAAGAATTGGTTATGATGCATTAAATAACGATGCAACATTTGTAGAATTTAAAGCTCCTAAAAAAGTTCAAGAAGAAACATATAATAATAAACTTGAAACAACTAAAATTATATATGGTATTGAATCCAGCGAAGAAAGTTTTGCTACTATAAAAATGAGAGTAGTTGCGCCATACATTGATACAAATACAACTATGGAAGATGTTTCTCTTGGTAATATTGGTGATTTATGGGTTAATGGGAAACTTGTTTCCACTCCAAATACATTAAAAGGAAATTCATTAAAAGGCACTAAAGAAAACTTTACAACTGTAGAAATAGAAACTCAAATTTCATTAAAAGCAGGAAAAAATAGAATTGCTTTTGAGCCTCAAAATTACACTGATAATGAATATACTTATTTAGGTGGATTAGATTATATTGAATTAAGTACTTCTTCAACTTTAACTGCTTATGAAGTTAATATGTGGGCTGATAGAAATACATATTTTGATGATGCTAACAATGAACCTATTTATGTAACATGTGATAAAGTAAATGAAGCAAATCCTAATAATTGTTGGATTGGATTATTTAAACAAGAAGATTCTATTGAAGTAAATAACCCTGGTTCACTTTATTATTATTACCCTACAAATGCTTCATATAATAGTGATGGAAAATCTTATTTAAATGAAGCTTGTGATATTACTAAACAAAATCCTAATAATAAAAGACCATTAATAAGTGGTGAAACTGGTGGATATTATTGTATTGTTTATATGGAATGGGATTCACGTAATACAAATAATGGATATAATATTGCTGATATAATTTATATTAGTGTTTGGAATGATCCAGATAATTATGGTGGACGTAAATAATAATGAAAAAATATAAAATTACTTTTCTTCTATTACCTCTTTTAATAAGTTGTAATCCAGTAATTAACAGCTCATTAAATAGTTCTTCATCTAGCCAATCAAATATAGTTAATGATATTAAATCGACTAATTTTGAAGTTGAATATTATAATTCATCAAAGATAAAAAATTGTGCTGAAGGATTAATTCTTGTTCATAAAAAAAGTAGTTTTAATGAAAACATCAAAAAAATATCAATCAAATGGGGTGATTCAAAAGCCCCTTTTGATGATTATGATAATTTAATTACTTTTGATAACACTAATTCTGATGAATATGAATATGAATTTAAGAAAAATGCTTTAATACCTTTAAAAGCAGAAAAATTGTGGATTTTAGGTTTATCTAATGATAATCAAATAATAGATAAATGTACTTATGGAATAGAAAAATATAAAAAAGAAAATAAATTACTTTATGAATTTCAAGTAATCTCTGATCAACAAATATCTACTTCATCACCAAGTTTTTATTCTCGTTCTAAAAAAACATTTGAAGATATTTTATTAAATTCTCCTACTTCTAGCCTTATTGCTGTTAATGGTGATATTGTTGATGAAGCAAGTAGTGATAATTATGATTCATTCTTCGATTCATATAATTCAGTTTTTACTGATAAAAAAATAAAAATGACTATAGGTTTAGGAAACCATGAATTCATCAAGCAAAATGAAGATGGTTATTATACTGGAGTAAGTGAACAAGAATTAAATAATAGATATAATACTAGATTATCATTATGGAAAGAAAAAACTAAAAATACATCTCCATATTTTTATGAAGAAATTAATGGTAGTTATTACATTTATTTAGGCACTACTAAAATGCCTAAATATCTTGATGGTAATACTAGAGCAGACGCCACTTTAGGTGAAGAACAATTATCTTGGCTTAAACAAACCATGGAAAAAGCTAGTAAAACAAATAAACCAATTTATTTATTTTCTCATGGTTCATTAAGAGATACAGTTTCTGGTTCTTTATCTAAATTAAATCAAACATGGTATGGATATACTTTACAAGAAGAAAATAAAATAAGAGATATTATTAAAGATTATCCTCAAACTTTATTCTTTTCTAGCCATTCTCATTGGTGTTTTGAAAGTGAGAACAGTTATCAAATAAATGATAATTATCCTTCTTTTTTTAATACTGCTGCTATTGGTTATTTATGGCAAGGTAATAATGGAGGTACTCATTATAAAAATGAAACTTATGAAAATGGTGGAGCACAAGGATTATATTTAGAAGTTTATGAAGATCAAATAATAATAAAAGGCCGTGAATTTGAAGATATTGATAGAACCTCTAAATATTGGTTTTCAAATTATCAAGTGGTCTTACAAATAGGAGTTAATTAAATGAAAAAAAGAACAAAAAGGAAAATATTATTTTCTAGTTTATGTGTTTTAAGTGGCTTAATTTTAGCAGGTAATATTGTTTGTTTTGGAGTTTTAGGTGTTGATTTTATTTCTAGTGCTATTTCTGGTACTGGAGCAAAAACTATTGATGATGAAACAGCAAAAAAAGGTGCTGAATTAGTTAAAAAAATATCTGAAGATGGAACAGTTTTATTAAAAAACAATAACAATACTTTACCTTTAAATTTAGAAAACAATAATAAAATCAATGTTTTCGGTTATACAGCTATTGATAATGCATGGGTATTTACTGGAGTAGGATCAGGCTCATGTAAACCAGATCCAGAAAAAAGAATTGGAATTTTAAAAGGATTAGAAAATGCTGGTTTTGAATACAATAAAGAAATCATTGATAAATATAAAAAAGCTATTCCCACTAATGACGATTATATGTCAATGAATAAAAATGGATATATTATTCAACCTGCTACTAGTTTTTATACTGATGAATTAATTAATAATGCTAAATCATTTTCTGATACAGCATTAGTAGTCTTATCAAGAATAAGTGGTGAAAATGTAGGTGAAATTCCTGCAACTAGTAAAGATTATTTAACTAATGAAGTTGATACAACTAGAACATATTTAGATTTATCAAAAAAAGAAGAAGAAATGTTAGATATTGTTAAAACAAATTTTGATAAAGTAATTGTCTTACTAAATACTACTAATAATATGCAATGTAATTTCCTTCTTGATGACAAAATTGATGCAGCTTTATATTGTGGACCTACTGGATTAGCAGGAGCTGAAGCTGTTGGTAATTTAATCGCAGGTCAAAAGAAAATCATCAACAAAGATAATCAAGAAGAAATAATTAAAATTTCTCCAAGTGGTAAATTAGCTAATACTTATGCTAGTGATTTTGCTTCTGAACCAGTTTTTGCCAATAAATATGTTAGAAATAAATCAGCTACTGGTGGAAATATAGTTTATCAAGAAGATATTTATTTTGGTTATAGATGGTATGAAACTGCTGATACAATGCATTTTTTTGATAATTTACCTAATGGATATAATTCAGCTGTTATTTATCCTTTTGGATATGGATTATCTTATACTAATTTTGAATGGAAAATTCATAAAATTAATTTACCAACTAACTCTACATTAGATAAAGATAGTGAAATTGAAGTTGAAGTCGAAGTTAAAAATGTTGGTAATTATCCAGGCAAAGACGTTGTTGAATTATATTATCGTACCCCTTATTATAATGGTGAAATTGAAAAAAGCTCTATTACATTAGGTGATTTTGCTAAGACTAGTGTACTAAATCCTGGTGAAGAACAAATTGTTAAGTTATCATTATCAAGTTATGATATGGCAAGTTATGATTGTTATGATAAAAATAATAATAACCATGCTGGATATGAACTTGATAAAGGTGAATATATTATTGAATTAAAAGACAATGTTCATCAATTAAAACAAATGGAAAATAATACATTTACTTATAAAATAAATGAAACAATTAATTATGATAAAGATCCAGTAACTAATAATTATGTTATTAACAGATTTACTGGTGATGATAGTTATGCTGATGTTTGTTTGGATGGTTCTAATGTAGGAATTAACGCAACATATTTATCAAGAAGAGATTTTATTGAAACATTTGTTGATAAAGAAGCTAAATTACCTACTGAAACAAACAAAATTAATAAAGCAAGAATTCATAAAACATCTGCCAATGACCAAGAACAAATGCCAACATTTAATATTAATAAGGATTTATATTTAATCACTAAAAAAGATGGTTCTAAAGCTAATAGTGAAGAATTATTAAAAGGAAAAGATTTAAAATATAATGATGCATTAATTGATGAATTATTAAAAGATTTTTCTTCTTCTAAATGGGACGATTTAATTTCTCAAGCAAGTAAAGATGATGTTTGTAATTTAGTAGAAAAATCAGGTTTTGGTTCCAAAGAAATTGAATCAATTGGTAAAACTAAAACATTAGATTTTGATGGACCAAGTGGTTTCAATGAAAATACTCAAAAAATTGCTGAAGATAAATCTTCTTGGACATCTTATCCATGTGAATGTGTAATTGGCACAACATGGAATCAAAGTTTAGCTAATGAACTTGGTCAATCTATGGCGTATGAAGCAAGTGTAAGTGGAATTAATGGTTGGTACGCTCCTGGAGTTAATTTACATCGATCAAATTATAATGGTAGAAATTATGAATATTATTCTGAAGATCCTTTATTATCAGGTAAACTTGCAAGTGCTACTATTAAAGGAGCTAAATCAGGTGGACTATATTGTTATTTAAAACATTTTGCTTTATCAGAAGAAGGAGATAATGCAAAAGGTGTTGATACTTGGATTACTGAGCAAAACTTTAGAGAAATTTACCTTAAACCATTTGAAATATGTGTTAAAAATGGTGCTAATGCAATTATGACAGCCTTTAATAGAATTGGTCCAGTATGGGCAGGTTCTAATTATGATTTATTAACAGAAATATTAAGAAATGAATGGGGTTTTAAAGGATCAGTAGTTACTGATTGGGCTAGTGGAGACGATATAATGCATACTCAAAGAGGAGTTCTTGCAGGTAACGATTTATGGCTTAATCCAATGAAAAACAATGGAGTACCCCTTGATAAAAATGATCCAACACAAATGTATTGTGCTAAACTTGCATTAAAAAATAATGTTTACACATTTATTTCAACATATCAATATGCTAGAGATTACATTCCAGAAAATGATGATTATAAAATCAACATTGGAGTTATTAGTAAAGGAGAAACTTCTTCATGGTGGATTCCAACCTTAATATCTATTGATGTAGTAGTCTTCTTAAGCACTCTTATTTATGGATTATATATTTTTGTCCCATGGGATAAATTAAAAAAGAATTAATTCTTAACTCTTTATAAATGGATAACTATTTATAAAGAGTTTTTTTAAATTCTTTCAAGCATTTGCAAAAATAATTCTTTAGAATAAAAAGATAAATCTTCGTTTTTAAAAACAAAATGTTCAGCATCATTTTTTACTTGATCAAAATTCACTTTTTCAAAACGTTCTCTTAACATATTTTTTAAAATATTAAGATTAAATTCATCATTTTTATGTAAATTACCTGATTCAATTAATTTATTTTTTAAATATTCTAGATTTGGTTTTATCCTTTTTGAAACATAAAAAAGAAAATCATAATAATCTCTACCTTTAACAGTATTTTTATAATTTCTACATATAATAGCGTGCAATTTACCAGCAAAAAGACTAGCTTCATCTAATACAATTACAGAAGCAAATTCAGGAATATCAATCCATTTATTTTCTGTTTTAAAACCTAAAGCAGGATTACAATCTATTTCAAATTTAACTTTTATTATTTCGTCTTTATGTAAAGTACTAATCATTTTTTCATTTAATTTTAAACTAATAAATGTTTGATAAGTATTAAGCTTAGCAAAAGCACTTTCTATAGGTGTTTCTATTTTCTTTATTTTTTTAGTTACATCTAAATTTAAACCATAAGATAAACCAACTTCTCTAATTTTTTCAATGTATGGTTCAATAGAAAAATTTTTATCAGGCTTATTAAGTGTAAAATCTAAATCTTCAGAATATCTATTTAAACCATAAAATATTCTTAATGCAGTCCCACCATAAAAACTTGCTTTAGCAAAAAAGTTACTCCTACTAAGTCCTATTAAGACTATTGACTGCACGATTTCTCTTATTATAGCTTTTGTTTCTTCAATAGTTTTAGGATTATATGATTTAATTATTTGTTCTAAAGTTGTCATTTTTGGTTACCTCATTAATATATTTAACTAATGTTAAAATTGTATTTGAATGATATTTTGATGCGATTGATTTTATAAATTCAAAATCAAGTTTCATAAATTCTTCTTCATCAATTCTTAAATCATCAAATAATAATATTTTTAAGTCTTTTATTGATCTAACAGGATATTTTGAATAAAGAATATCACATAAAGCTTTCTCTTTATTTGCAATTTTATATCTAATTCCGTTTTCATTTATTAAAAACTCTATTCCAAAAGAAAAAACTTCATCAGGAATACTTCTATATTCAAACACTATATTATCTATAACATATTTTTTATTATTTTTTTTAGCAAAACATGCAGAAGTATATATTGAAACATGTTCTGGTATCAAATTATAAAAAGAAAGTGCATATTCAAAAGAAATATAAGAAGGGTTATAACAAATATTAGCGATAACTAAGCAATCATTTATTAAATCATCAGTATAAAGACCTCTTTTTATTTTAATTAATTTGTTATTTTTTGTTTCTAATCTAATTTTTTGACATATATTAGAATAATTTTCATATTTTTTTTGTAAAACTTGTGAATCGTATATCATTGTTAATTTACCACCGTTAATATTATTATATAGCATTTTCTATGGCAAATAAACAATTTTATATCAAATTAAATTTATAAAATGACACTTTACCTTTTCCTTGATAAACAAATCTTAATAAATGTTTACCTGAAGAAATATTATCTACAATCGCTGTATCAATAAATATTTTCATAAAGAAATCTTTTTAAAATTATTTATTAAATTCTTTTATTAACATAAATAAAGATGCAGAAAATAACATAAAAGTTAATACATCAATAAATATAATTGATATCTTCCAACTTTTAGTTACTCTTCTAGCTTCAAGATTAATCGCAGATGATTTACTTTGTGAATATAAAATATTTTTACTTGCTTTTTTACCTAATTCTATTAAATAATCATCATTTTTAATTTCATTAAGATAATTTTTCATAAAGAAATCAGTTGAACATAGCCACATATCTGTTCCAGCTTGTAAACATGATTTAATTGACATATAAGCTTTTCCTTCATTAGTAAAATCGGTAATCACTCTTCCAACAAAGCCCCATTCTTCTCTTAAAATATTATTAATTAAACCATAATGTGCACCTGAATATATAGTGCCTACTCTATTTAAAGATAACATAATCCCTAAAATAGAACTATTCTTAACCACATATTCAAAAGGTTTAAGATATATTTCTCTTAAAGCTTGTTCATTATTAAAAACACATACTCCATTTCGATGTATTTCTAGATCATTTAAAATAAAATGTTTTGCATTAACAATTAAACCTTTATTCTGCGCTCCATTAACTTCATAAGCTCCCATTACTCCAGATAAATAACTATCTTCAGAAAAATATTCATAATTTCTTCCTCCATAAGGAGATCGATGAATATTTAATCCAGGTGCATACCAACCAATAACTTTTAAATATAAAGCTTCTTCTGCTATAGCTTTACCAACTTCATAAATTAAATCTTTATTAAAAGTAGAAGCCATATTTACTTGGCTAGGAAATAAAGTTCCTGAAGATGCATTAACATTATTTCCTGCTATACCTACTGTACCATCTCGATCATAAGTAAGAGGATTACCCACACTTTCAATATAATTAGTGGCAAATCCACCTTTAAAAACCAATAAAGCAATTTCTTCTTTTGACATTTGAGAAACTATTTTATCCCATTTTTCATCATTATAGTTTACTTCTTTCATGTCTAAAATTTTATATTCTTGTTCTTGATTTAATAAAATATCATTAGCTTCTTTTTTCACATAAGAATAATCATTTTCTAAATAAGGAATTATGTTTTCACCTGATAGATTATTTAATTCTTTAGGATAAGTATTTTTATAATCATTTCTTGATAAATAATTGATTTTATTATCTAAATAATAATTAATATCTACATCATCAAGTTGATTAGTAATTTTAATATTTTTACCTTGATCAAAAATTATATTTTCTTCAATTACAAAATTATAACATTTATTTTTATTGCCATTTTCTAACATATAAATATTATCTTTTTGATAACCTTTTTTAGCTAAAATATTATTAATTGCTTCATGAGCATTATTCCCTAACGATAAATAATAATTTCCTTTTTCTAATAAATAAGTTTTATTAATTTTATAATCATAACTTACCAAAGAAGATAAATTAATTTTTAAAGAGATAATTTGTTCTTCATTTGGTTTTAATGATTTAGTTTTTTCAAAACCAATTAAATTAACTGAACTTTTTTCTATATTATTAATTTGATCAAATAAAGTGTATTCACTTTGATAATATAATTGTACAACATCTTTACTTTCATAATTACCAATATTAGTTACTTTAACATCTAAATTAATCTCATCATTATCTTTTTTTACATCAATTATTTCTTGTTTAAAATTAGTATAAGATAAACCATACCCAAAAGGATAAATCACTTGATTATAATAATTAAAATTATCTCTAGCAGAACCTTTATTTAAAATTGTATCTTCATATCTAGTTTCAAAATATTTATAACCAATATATATTCCTTCTTGTTCAATTAAATAATTGTATCGCGTGTCCCATTCTCCACTTGAAGAATAATTTAAATAATTGTAATCACCAATATTATTACTAGAAGGAAAAAATTTATTATTAGAAACATACGTATCTACTAACCTACCGCTTGGTGAAGCTTCTCCTAAAATAAGACTAATTAAGCCATTTAAGCCATATTCACCTACGTAACCTATCCATAAACATGCATCAATATTTTTTTCTTCTATAAAGCTTAATTCTAATGGATTACAAGAATTAATTAAAACTAATGTTTTCTTAAAATATGCTTTAGCAACATCAATCATATCTTGTTCTTTAGTGGTTAAAGATAAATACCCATTTTGACCATCAATAAAATTATCTTTTGATAAATCATATCCTTCTCCACCAATTCTTGATATCACTATAATTGCTAAATCATTAAAATCATAAAAAGAATTTATTATTTTTTGTTCTAGATAAATATTTTTATCACTTTCACCTACACTCATTTGATATTTACTATTCTTATCTTCCATAATTCCTGCTTTACGATAATTAGAATCAATTAAATATCTATTCCATAAAATATTATTTACTTTTATTCCTTTATCTTCAAAAGCATCTTTTAAAGTGATTTTATCATCAAAGTTAATATTACTAGACCCAGTTCCAGAATAAACCAAATCAACACTTGAGCGAGAAAACAATGTAATTTTACTATCTTTTTTTAAAGGTAAAACATTATTATTTTTTAATAAGACTGTTCCTTCTTGAATAATCTCTTCACTTATTTTTTTACTATTATTTTTAGCCTCATCAAAATTTTTATAACTAGAAGAATAAAATTTACCATGGGCAAAAGAATCATCATTAATATCATAAATTTGATCAACAACATTACTATATTCAAAAGCATTAATTGTATTGATTATTAAGCCAATAAATAAAGATATAAATAAAATACTTAAAAATGAATAAAATAATTTATTTTTCATGCTATAATCTCGATTTCTATTTCTTGTAATATTACATATCCATCATTAGCAAGAAAACATATTTTGTATTTATTAGGTTTTAAATCTATATCTCTTTCTTGATTAGGATTAAATTTAGTAATATCAAAAGTATCAATTTCTTCACTAGGATAGAAAAAATATAATGATCCTATTTTACCAACTGAATCATTAATTAAATATAATGCAATCCAATCTTTTGTATGTCCATTTCTTTGTTTTGCAGTAACTAATATTTCTTCTTTATAATGAAATATTTCTTTATTTACAGTCATTAATTCTTCTTCAATTATAGAAAAAGTAACACTTTTAATTGCTTCAAATCCATCATCAAGCAAATAACAAATTTTGTATTTACCAACAGGTAAATTTTCATTAACTCTTTTATCATCTTTTAAGCCAATTATATTAACAACTTTTTCATCTATTTTACTTGGATAAAAATAATATATAGGATTATCTTTACCTAAAATATCATCATTTTTAAATAAAGCAATTCTATCTTTTGGATGATCAATTCTATTAACAAAACTAACATTTATTTCTTCATTAATTAAATAGGTTTTCTTTTCTATGGATAAATTAACTTCATTAATAATAGGAGCGTCAATATTAGGCTTAAATTCTTTTAAAACATTATTAGTATTTATTTCTAAGCCAATAAAATTACCAATAGAAGAAAAATTCGAAACTTGATTATTACTAGAAGCAATACAATTAAAAGATAAAATATTATCTCCTTTATTTAGTTTACAAAAAAAATCAAGACTAGTTTTAGCCCAATAATTATATTTAATAATATCTTCTTTATTAGGTGAAATAATATTATCTATTTTAATTTCTTCATCATTAAGAGTAACAAAATATAAATCTTTAAAAGAAGCACTTGTTGGATACGCACCATCACCAATCCATTGAAGAGGACAAGTTAAATTAATAATTATTTTTTGTTTTTCTACTTCTAAAGAAGAATTAATACCAAAAGAAATATTACTACCTTTATTAATATTACCAATCCCTTTATCTTCTACTACTTGGCAATTATAAAAATAAGCATCTTTAGCTAAAAAGACATAATTATTATCATTTTCTTTATAACAAGAAAATAAACATAAAATTAATAATAAATATATAATCTTTTTCATAATTATATTTTACCATTTTTTAAGAAAATAACAACTCACTTTATAGGAATTAAAATATCTAGAATAAATAAATTATCTTTATTTTTAATAAACAAATCTCCATGATAATTTTCTATAATTGTTTTCATACTTACTAATCCAAATCCATGATAATCTTTATCTTCTTTTGTAGTTTTAGGTAAGCCATTATCATAAATTAATTCTCCAGAAAAATAATTTTCCATATGAATTAATAAATTCTCTCCTATAATTTTGACATTCAATCTAATAAATCTTTTTTCTTCTTCCAAATTTAAAACATATTCAATTGCATTATCTAAAGCGTTGCCAAATAAAGAATATATATCGTAATCTTTCATAAAAGATAATGCTTCTCCATTAACTATATAAGTTAAAACAATATGATGTTCATTACAATATAAAGATTTTTCCGATAACAAAACATCAAGTGCATCATTACCAGTTTTTACAATAGAATCATAAATCATAATTGATTTTTCAATTTCATTTAATTGTTCTTTATCAATTTGATTTTTAGCTAAAGCATGAATTTGATGTTTTAAATCATGACATTTAATATTAATCAATTTAATATTTTCTTTAGCTAAAGCATAATGTTCTTTATCTTCTTTCCATAAATGCTCAATAATTTTTAATTCTTCTTGTGTTTTCTTCACTTCTTTTAATTTGAATTCAACAATCAATACCAATAAGCAACTAATAATACTATAAACAAATGTTACTATTAACGCTAATCTATCTTTTTTCTGATCATAATTATAAATCATAATAGAATTTAAAACGATTGCTGATAGAAAAATAAAACCTACTATTAAAAATAACCAAGTATTAGTAATATAAAAATCTTCACCTTTTTTTAAATGTTTTTTAAAAATAAAATATAAGCCTAAATAAGAAATAATATAAAAATCCAAATAAATAGCTAAAGTAAAAAATTCAAAATTAACTGTCGCACCACTGCCATAAATATTTAGTGAATTACCTCCATCAAGTAATGTAATAATCATAAATGTTTGATATAAAGAATATGCTATATGCTGCATACAATAACTTGATACTCCACAAAATAAAATATTAATAATTGATTCATCAAAACAAAACATTAACGCTACAAAAGAAATAATAGCTAAAACAATAAATAATAAAGAAACATAAATAGAATCATAACTAATAATAGGAATTAAAAATGCTAATAAAAAAGAAACTAAAATAGAAACAATTAATCTAATATAAAAATGATTTTTTCTTTTTAATTTCCAACAAAAAAGAAGTTCAGCTATTAAAAGTTCTAACATAAACTGTAATTTATAAACAAATAAAGCCGTAAATTCAAACATCTTAATCTCCAGAATTATATTCTACAAATAATTGAGCAAAATTTTTTCTATAATTTCTTGATAAATACAATTTTGTTTTCTTTTCATCATTTAAAATAACTTCATCACCATTTAGTGAAAAAACTCTTCTTAAATTAATTAAAGTAGAATAATTGCCTGAAGCAAAACCATTTTTAATATATTCATCTTTAATAGAAGATAAACTACCCCAAACATTATATTCATTATTATCTACATGATAAATCAACTGATGATTGTTAACCTCAATATATGTTATTTCATTAATATCTACTTTAATAATGCCATTTTGAGTAGTTAAAACTATATCATTATTTTTTTCATAATTTGCTTTAGAAATTGCTCTTTTTAACATGGTAGAAAAAGAATAATAATTTATAGGTTTACAAACAAAATCAAAGGCATTAACTGAATATCCTTTAATCGCGTATTGATTAAGATTAGTAATAAAAATTAGAACAACTTTTTTATCTTTTTTTCTTAATTCCACACTTGCATCAAAACCATTAATTAAAGGCATATCAATATCCATAAAAACAATATCACAATCAGAACGATATTTTTCAATAAAATTATTACCATTATTATAATATTTTAAAGTAATAGAAACATTATTTTCTATTTTATATTTTTCTATAAATTCAACAATTTTTTGTTTATCTAATTCTTGATCTTCAACAATTCCAATAGTAATCATATTTGCTTCTTTTTATATCTAAATTGTATAATATTTAACATATAAAAACAATAAAATTACTCTTTATCAAATTAAGATTTATCACTAAAAATAATATTCAAATTAAATGTTTGATTTTTAGTTTCTATTTTTAATTCACCATGATATTTTTCAACAATATATTGAATACTTTTCAATCCATATCCATGCCATGTTTTATCATTTTTTGTACTTTTAATAATGCCATTTTCAGTAACAATATTTCCATCATAACCATTATATTCTTGAATAACGATAAAATTATGTACCTTTTTTATACTTAAATGAATTACTCTAGCTTCATTATTTAATTTTCTATTTGCTTCTATGGCGTTATCTAATATATTACCAAACAAAGAATAAACATCACTTTCAGATAAAAAAGATAATAATTTACCATCTACAATACTAGTAAAACGAATATTTTCTTTTCTACATAACATATCTTTTTCACCCAAAATAACATCTAATGCCTCTAAACCAGTATTATAAATAGTATCGTAAATATTAATAGTTTCTTCTATTTCATTAATAACATCATTTTGTAAATCTCTAGCTTTACCAATATTATGTATTTGATGTTTTAAATCATGACATTTTAAATTTAAAATATCCCTATTTTTCTTAGCTATTTCATATTTTTCTTTTTCTCTAGTATGTAATTCTTTAATAATTATAAGTTCAGTTTCCGCATTTCTTCTTCTAACTAATTCAAACATTAAAAATAAAATTAACATACAACATGCAATGTTATAAATATGTAACATTATTAAACTTGTTTTATTACCATTATTTGGTATTGACCAAATTACCACTGCACCAAAAATAACATCAGCAAGTATTATGAAAATAAAAATAAAAAATAATGATATTTTTGATAAATTAATTATATTTTCCCTTTTACATTTATCCATTAAAATTTGTGAAAATAATAAATAAATCATAAAATAAATAGAAAAATATAATACAATTAAAAACCAATCATTACCAAACAAAATAACTCCATTAATTGAACCATAATTTAAATTTCCATATACATTTGAAGTATCACTAATCCCAATACAAGCATAAATTAATTCATATATTTCTGAAGCAATATGTTGAAGAGTAAATCCACAACTTGCGACAAATACTATTATTTTAAAATTTTCTTGATATAAAAATACTAAAATTACAATACTGAATAAAAATAAAATAAAAAATAAAAAAGAACCATATAAAGTATTTTCTGTAATAATTGGCACTAAAAAAGAAATACTAATAGCAAACAAAAAAGATATAATTGTTCTTAAATAAAAATATTTTCTTTTCTTTAAATATTTACAAAAAATTAATTCTGCAATTAATATTTGTAACATAAACAATGGTCGATAAAAAAATAAACTTTCTTGATACATTAATATCCACCTAAATATGAAGTTAATGCTTGCATAAAATCAGCTTTTCTTCTTCTACTAATTAATAATTTTTCACCAGCCACATCAACATATAAATCTTTTAAACCTCTAACATGACGCATATTAACTAAATACCATCTATTACATTTAAAAAAGCCTTTATCTACTAAATCATTCTCTACTGTTGATAATTTACCATATACTTTAATATCTTCTTTATCTGTATGATAAATTATATTATGTTCCATTGATTCAATATACAAAATAGAATTAATTGATAAATTAATTATGCCTTTAGCTGTTTTCAAAACAATATTATCATCTTTTGAATATTTTAATTTTTGCATTACACGATCCATTTTATATTTAAAAGTTTCAAAATTAACAGGTTTAATAATACAATCAAAAGCATTAACCGCATATCCATCAACTGCATATTGAACAATATTAGTTACAAAAACAATAATTACATTATTATCTTTTTCTCTAATTTTTCTACATGCTTCTAATCCATTCATTAAAGGCATTTCAATATCCATAAAAATAACATCATAGTTAGAATTAAATTTATTAATAAATAATAAAGCACTATCAAAAGAATCTATTTGATATTCATTAGAATTATTAAAATAAATATCTAAACAATTTTTTAATTTTATATTAGCTTCTTTATTATCTTCAACAATAGCAATTCTAATCATTTTTAAGCCTCAATTTCATTAAAATTATAACTTTAAATTAAATAATTTTCAATCCAAGAAAAAATTATAAGATGTGGCATTAAACCACATCTTATAAAATTAATTATGAAAAACAACATCTAACGAATAGAAATTACACATTCTATCTTGAAGACTTGTTAATGTAATAAAATTATATCCTTTTTTTAATTTAAATTTTCCTAAAGATACCTGAGTCCAAGTCACCCAAATTGTATTATCGTAATATCTACCTAAACTATCACATTTTTCATCAGGCGTCTTAGGAGTTGTTCTTTTTGAAGCGAAACCATTTATTTTTAAAGAATCATCTATTTTAAAATCTTCATCATTTACTTTTAAGCCTAAAATATCTGATACTAAAATATCATTAGTTTCTGTAGGTTGCCAAAGATCAATATCATGACATTTTCTTGATAATGATGATGCTTTAATTTTTAATTCAGCAAATTGATCAACTGGTGAATATATAGCAAAATTCATAATAGCATCTTTAGTTAATTCACCAATATATTTTATTCCAGCATCAGTTTTTACTGAAGGATTAGTTGCATCATCATTTTTATAAACATAGTTTTGATCTTGTTTACTAATATCAATATCACTTTCTGATTTTAAATCTTTACCATATATTGTTTGAGTGAATTCATATTTTTCACTAAATAAGGTTTCTAAAGAAAAAACATTAATTCCAGCATTTTGACCACTACCATTCATATTAAAATTCACAACATTATCACCTTTAGTTAAATAAATTGCTCCAAAATTTAATTCATTCCAATTAACAAACAAATTCATATCGTAAACAATTTCACCTTTTTCATTTCTTTTTGTTGATTTTCCACCTTTTGCAACTAAATTATCATCGAATTCACGATTAAAAGTACCTTTATTATTTGTATATGAGAAAGTCATTATTTCACTCATTTTTACATCAGCAGTTACAATAGGCGACCAAGGATTAGGTCCTTCTAATGTTGTTGCTGAAGAAACTTTTAAAATAACATTTGCATACCCTTCTTTTTCAGAATAAACATGAAATTTTAAATTAGAACCTTTTTTTATTTCACCAGCATACTTAACTCCTACATCTGAACTAACTTTTAGCATAGGACTAGAAGAATCTTTTTCTAAAAAATATTTATCTTTTTCAGTAATGTTTGCAGTTTCTATAATATTTGTAGCTGAAGCATAATAACCATTATATAAATTAATTGGATCCAAATTAATTTCTTTATCATCATATTTTAACATAAATTTATGTTCACCAAATGATAATGAAGAAATATTTTTCCAATCAATAAATGTTCCATTATCATATAAAGCACAATCTAAATAAGATATATTTTCTTCTTTATTAGCACCATTAATTCTTTTAATTTCTAAAGTAGAAAAATCTAATTTTTCATTAAGATAATAATCTAATTTACTAAATCCTTTAGTTAATTTTAAAGAATTAGTTATTAATGAATTAATAGTAGTTGTTTTATAATCTATTTTTTGATCATTTAAAAATAATGATACTGTAATATTTGTATTTAAATAATTAATATTAGAAGTTTTAATTGTGTAACATGCCCAATAATATTGATTAGTATTGTCATTTTCTTCTGTTATTAATTTATTTCCATCATAATAATAAGTTGTATTTCCACTAGATATTCCTTTATAAATAGTAGAAACATATTTAATCTTATCTTCTTTATTTTCCATTGTTCTAACAAATTTAATATTAGAAATATCTCATTTTAACGCTACAACAAATCTTAAATAATGATCATCACCATTTTGAGCATGTTGAGCAAATATTTTTGAATAAGAAATATCTCCTTCATTTAATTTTCTAATTGATATTTTTTCATTATTTTTATCTAAAATATCATTAGTTGATTCATAAAAATCTACATTATTTTGTATTTTAATATTATTCATTAACATCAAACAAGATGCAAACAATAATAAATTAACAATTTTTTTCATAACTTTTACCTCTATTCAAGTGTTTCATCAACATTAGGATATATATCTAAAATATCATCTACTTTGGAAACACATATAACATCATCAATATTAATTTCTTGTATTTTTATTTCTGGTAAAATATATTTTTTCATTATTTATCTTCCTCCTTATTATATTTAAGTATTGATTTAATAACTTTATATGTTAAGAATCCGATTCCACCTAAAACAAGAACATTTAAGCCTACTACAGTTGGTATCCACCATCTAAATGGTTGAATTCTTTGAGTAACAGTAATTGTAACAGTTGGGTCATAAGTTTTAGCAGTATAATATGTTGAGCAATATGCATAAAGTGAATTTTTAATTGCTTGCACTCCACAATAAACATCAACAGCATTATTTTCTTTCAAATCAGCATAAGAATCATTAGGGAATAATTTTAAATCATTACCAGATCTAATTAATGATGTTGGATTTCCACAACCATAATCAGTAATTACTACACCTTTAAATCCCCATTCTTGTCTTAAAATACGAGTTAATAAACTATAAGAATAATAACAATTAATACTACCAATTCTATTAAAAGCAGACATAATTGCATTAGCTTTACCATCTTTAACTGCTATTTCAAAAGCTTTTAAAGCATTTTCACGTAAATTTTGTTCTGTTGTCCAAGTATTTAACCCGTATGGATTCATTCCAGGATCAGAATAAACAAAATGTTTTAAGTAAGTAGTTAAGCCATGTTCTTTAGCTCCTTTAATATAATTTGCTGCTATATATCCAGAAATAATTGGATCTTCACTATAAGCTTCAAAATTACGAGTATAATAAGGTGAACGATGTAAATTAACTGTTGGACCATATATTCCAGATATACCTACGCTTTGTGCTTCTTTTCCAAGATTTGCTCCTTGTTCATAAGCAATATCTTTATTCCAAGTCATAGCAACTAATGTACCAGCTGGATATCCAGTAAACATTCTTGAATCAGCTAAACCTGTAACATTATAATTAAATCCAGTTGGACCATCATAATCTAAGAAAACTGGTTTACCAATACTTTCAATTTCTTTTGTTCCAAATCCAGCACTACTAATAATATAAGAAATCTCCGTTAATGATAATTGAGATAATAATTTTTCCCAATTTGGATTATTATAATCTTTTCCAAGTTCCATAATCAATTTTTCATTTGGAACAATACCTGATCTATTTTTTAAATTTTCTTTAGTTGGTGCATCTCCATTTTCTAAAGTAAATAATTTTAAATTACTTTCTTTATTATTTAATGTTGGCGCTACTAAATTTTTATTATTATCATAAAAATTACCATAATAAGAACCATCAACTTTTTTTCTATTAGGAGTTCTTGTACTTGGGAAAGTATTTTTAAAATCTGCTCTAGTTAAATATTTAATTTCTTCTCCGCCACTTTTACTACCATCAATAGGAATACCAGCTTCTGCACTATCACCTGTAAAACGATTAGTTACATAACCTTTACCTTCATTATCAAAACGATAAATATATCCTCTACCATTATTATTTTCAACATTAAAAGTAATATCCATATCATTAGATTTAATTTTATGAGAATTTTCCATAAATTTAATATGATATTCACCTGGCTCAAGTTCAAATCCTTTAAAACCATTATTATTTTTATCATAACAATCATAACTTGCTAAATCATATACATCAAAATTAATTTTTACTTCTTTAGTTTCAGAAGGATTTATTAAATCAGTTTTAGCAAATTCAACTAAATTAACATAAGATTTTTCTATTCCATTTTTATAATATGGTGCAGTATAATACACTTCAATTACATCTTTACCTGCTACATCACCAGTATTTGTAACTTCTAAAACAAATTCAAATTTTGTTTTTGGACTAGAAATATTATCACCATTATGATGTTCTTCTTTAACATCATCATAAATTCTTTCTATTGATTTTATTTTCCAATCAAATGTTGTATAAGATAAACCATAACCAAATGGATATTGAACTATACCATTATATCCTTGGCCATATTTATTATTTATATTAGCAAAATAATTTTCATGATCAGCTGTTTCATACCATTTATAACCATAATAAATATTTTCAGTATAAGTTATTTGGTCAGATTCTTTAAGTAAATTAGCATAAGTAGGATCAAGAGTATTATCATAAACAAATGTATCAACCAAATGACCACTTGGATTAACTTCTCCACTTAATATTTTACAAATAGCATTACTTCCAGATTGACCTAAATATGAAACATATAAACAAGCATCAATTTTTTCATTTTCAATAAAGCCTAATTCCATTGCATTACCAGTATTAATTAAAACAATAGTTTTATCAAAATTATCAGCAACACAATTAATCATATTTTCTTCTTGAACAGTTAATTGAAGTTTGTTTCTTCCATCACTATCAGTTGCAGTTTGTTCAGTTGGATCATGGTTTTCTCCAGTTCTTCTTGAAATTGTTACAACTGCAGTATCTGAAAAATTTTTACCAATAGTCAAAGCATTATTGTTGCTATATGGATCTAAGCCAAAAGAATCATTACATACTTCAAAGCCAGCATTTTCAAAAGCTTTTTTTAATGTTACTTTTTTATCAGAATTAATAGTAGCTGCTCCGGACCCCCAACCAGTATAACAAAATTCATTATTAGAACCACTTCCAAATAAATTAATTTTATATTTATTACCTTTATTTACTTTTAAAGGTAAAGTGCCATTATTTTTTAATAATGTTATACCTTCTTCAGCGATTTTTTGGACAGTTTCATCTGCTTCAAGCAATGTTTTATTATGTGTATCTGTATCAGTAATAATTTCTTTAGCAGGGCATAAATGAGAAGTAATTTCTGCTGAATGTATTTTACACATTACATCACCAAATATTAATCCACCTAACGCTACACCTACTCCTACAAAAGAGACTATATGTTTTATTTTTATTTTTGCCATAAAATTATTCTCCTTTAAATTTAACTTCCAATGCATAAACATTACATACATTGCCTTTTTTATTAGTTAATTTTATAATGTTGTCACCTTTTTTTAATTTAATTGAGCCAAAATTAACCGCTTGCCAATTAACCCATATTGAAGTATCATAAGCTCTTCCTTTAGAATCAAATGGTCCATTACCAGTAGTTATTTTTGATTCACAACCAGGTAAAATAACATTATCATCAATAACAATTTCTTTATTTTCATAAGAAACATCAAATATAGAATTAAATTTTTGATCACCTGTTTCAGTTGGTGTCCACTCTCCTAATTCAGTACATGTTCTTTCAGTTGATGATGCATATAAAACAGTATCAGCAGTTTTTTCATAATCAGACCAAATATGGAAATATAAATTAGCACCTTTTCTAATTTCACCACAATAATTTACACCAGCATCATGAGAAACTTTTATGTACTGAGTTGGATCATCAGAATCTACAAATCTTTTTTCTAAGAAATTTTTTGTATCTTCTTTAATATCTTTTGTTTCAATAAGCTTACTAGCATAAATAGTATATCCATCAATAACAACATATTTATCTGAAATAGAAAGAGATGCAAATTCGATTTTAAATTCTATTTCTCCAATTTTAGAAAATAAATTATTAACATTTAAACTTTCATCAGTTACTCCATTAACTTTGACATTTATTGTATAATCATCATCTGCCAAAATTTTATCAGATGTTGCATCTTTACCTTTAGCTACTATTCTAAAAGCCTTTATAAAAGTTGTATTTATAACAACTTCTTTACTTTGTGATCCATCAATTCTTTCAATAACTAAAGCACTATACATATCTAAACTATTTGTAACAGTAATTGGTAAAGTAAAAGTATATTCTCCAATTATACAAGTAATTTCTTTTAAACCACTAGTAGCTTTTTTAGTGTAAAAATCTAAATCTTGATAAGTCATATCTTCAATTATAATATTTTCACCATATACAGACCATTCAGCATCAAAAACTAAACCAGACAAATCAATTTTTTCTCCTTCAACATAATCACTTTTTGTTGGATATGACTTAATTGTTACATTTTTAACATATTGTTTAAAATTATCTACTTGTCCTGTATCAGAATTACCATTCCCTGATGAATTAGTAGTTGACGTTCCACAAGACATTAAATTAAACAAACTTAAAGCGCACATTAAAGCGGTTACATTTTTAACAAAATTTTTTCTTTTCACAATTTAACTCCATTCTATATAGCATTTAGCTATACACTTTAAAACTAAATTATTTTTTTTAAAAAGTAAATCGCAACGACATTAATGGCTTGTTTCTATACATAAACGGAAAAAGCAAACCAGAAAGTGTGCTTAAGATTAATTTATAAAATTTGTTTAAAAAGTTAAATTATTATTATATTTAAAATTAATTGTATCTAATTGGAATGTTGATTGAGACAATGCATTATTATAATTATTTTCATAATAATAAGGTTTATTACCATTAGGAAGTAACAATCCTTGCATTTTGAAAACATTAACTCCAGTATTTAATTCAACATTTTTTAATCTTATATAAACCCAATTACCCATTGCTAAATAATATTCTTTATTGGTCGTCCCTTTTAATATTTTATCATCAGGAATGTTTATTTTTTGTTCATTAACAAAGACATCAAACACTTTATTAAAGACCATGTCTCCTGTAATCCAAGGTTTATCGCCACTTATTAATTGAGTAATCCAACCAGTAGCAGCTTCAATAACAATTTTTGAATTAGTTTCTTCATCATTTTCAAAAACAATACTTACTCCTGATCCACCATAATTATAATTTTATAAAACTATTTTTATATTTAATTGTAATAGAATTATCGTTATTATTTTGCAATTTAAGCCATCTTTGTAATGTTAAAGCTAAAGATGAATAATTAATAGGCTTCAATAAATAATCAAAAGCATTGACTTCGTATCCAGATAATGCGTATTGAATTAAAGAAGTTGTAAAAACAATCGTGGTTGATATATCTTTTTCTCTTATCTTTTTACCAACATCTATTCCATTAATTTGAGGCATACTTATATCTAAAAAAATTATATCATACTTATTTGGAATAAATTTATCAATAAAATTAACTGGATTGTTAAAACTGAAAATATCTGCTTGAATAGACTTTTCCTTAAAAAACTTTAATAAAATTTCTTTTAGTTGATTCAAAGAATTGTCTTCATCATCAACAATACAAATTTGATACATATAATCTCCAAAATTATTTTTGCATAAAATCAAATTTTATTCAAGATGAGTTTTTTTATTCTTTTTAATCTATAAAAAAATATAGCCATGAAAAATCACGGCTATATTTATTTACTTAAATAGTTGGTGTAAATGGTAAATCATCTTCTGAACATTCAGTAATTGTAAATGATTTATTGCTTGTCCATGTCCATTGATTATTTGTCTCTTTTATACAAGATGTCAATGTTACAATTACACCATCTTGCAAATCACCAGATAAAGTATATTTACATTTCATTTCTTGTGTTTGTGGCCCTTGGTATGTAAATGTCCACATAACATTTACAGTTTCATCACCTGGATTAAATATAAAATATGTATTTCCTTCTTGTGAATATGGATTTGCTTTTGCTGTACTTGTAAAGAATCTCTTTTCAGGTATTGTCAAAGCTCCATCCTTTTCAACCATACTTATTTTATTTGGTAAAGAAGCAAATATTTCATCGTCGCCACTTATTTTTTCAATAACTTTGATATTCTTTAATAAGGATGAACCGACTAACTCAATTTTTACTTCAACAGTTTTGCCTTCAATAGTAACTATCATTTTATCTAATGATTTAACAACCATTGTTGCATTTTTACCATTTATTAATCCTGTAATTGTATTTGATGCTTCAGAATCATCTAAGACAATATCATAAGATTGAACTGTTTTATTTGGCATAATAACATTAACTTTTTTATTTTTTAAATCTAATTCACTCTTTAATGTTGAAATATCTAAAATTTCTTCTTTTGCATCAGTTACACGTTTAACAATAATTCCAGATGTATCTAATCCATCAACAAATCTATATTTCTTTTTAACTGCTTCATTTGTAGCGTCTAATACGTATGTTCCTGTATCAACACCAACATTTACTCTAATATCATAATTAAAATTAGTCCAATTAGCTCTTACAATTTGCTTTCCAGAATATTTCTTTGTGTTTGGTAATGACCATGTAATAGTATTATCCGGATCGAAAATTGCTCCAACACGCAAATCATTTCTAACTTGCATTGCTGTCCATTGAGATGTATTTATTTCTTCGCCATATTCATAAGTCAATTTATCAGTTCCTGTATCAACATACATACCAATAACAGGAGTATATAAGAATCCATTAATTTTTAAAGAACGAGTTCCCCATGAAAAATCAAGTTTAATATCTGCTGTCCAATCATAGAATTTAGAATTTGATTTAACACACATCATATTAGCGTTAGTGCCACGATTATCAATCATTACTAAGCAATCAGAACCATCTTCTTCAATATTATACCAATATCCATAAATATTTTTATTATCTTGAATACCATTATATAATCCATCATCCCATAATGATAAATATCCATAAGTTTTACTGTAGTTACCTTGATATCCTTCAGCATAAAATCCTTCAAATTGATAAACAAGAAATCTATCATCATCTTTTCTTTGATTGAGATTTTTTCCAACTTCTTTTTCAATTTCACCAGTTGTTTTATTTGACCATGGATTATTTGCTTTTGAATACTTTACTGAACTTGGATCGTAAGGATAATCAATTCTTTTATCAGCAAATTCTTTTTCTATATCAATTTTAAATCCAGTAGAAATATCTTTATAAGAATTATTATTTGCTTTACATATAGCAATAGATGTACCAGAAGCAACAGTTGTAGCAATTATCAATAATGCTCCTACACTATATCTAATGATATTATTTTTTGTAAATGATACTTTAACCTCTTTGCTTGTAATATCATTAAATGAGGCAACAATTGCAATAGCAAGAATTACAACTTGCATAATTGTATATACACAATTTAGAGGAAAGTTACCACCTTGGAATTCAACATTATTAATTTGATCTGCAATTAAATTTGGAAATAAATATATCTGTTTCATAAATGAGAAACACATCGCGGCAATTGCACCTAAATGAATAAATTTATATTCAGGTAAAGCAATCGCTACTAATTCAATAACAAAGAACAACAACGCACAAATTCCGATTACCTCAGGAGTATGAGGTACAGCATTATTAGCCATGGATGTTTTATATGTTGTAAAAAATAATATACTAAACACAAGACCTAATAAAGCATCAGCTAGCATAAGATAGAAACCTATCTTTTTATCTTTAAAATAATTTTTTAACGCTTCCATATGTTTTTTTATTCCTCTCTATTTTTTTTAACATATTCATAAGCAACAAACATAGCTATAGCACCTAATGTTAAAGCACCAAATACTCCGTCTATAGTGTATATTACAGGTTTCCACCAAATAAATGGTTCTCCTAATTCAACACCAGTATCTGCACTATCGCCCATCCAAGATCTAGATAAAGCATACATAATATTTTTATTTGCTTTTTGACATAATTTTAATAAATAACCATCATCAGTTGATGTAATTGCGTTTTTAATTTGTGATCCTCTATTTCCATCAAGACAGAAGATTTCTGTTCCACCAACAATCATATCTCTAGTTGATGTATATGAACCTTCACCTTGTAAAGCATCATCAATAATTAAACCTTTATAATCCCATTCACCTCTAATAACTTCTTGTGATAATACTTTATGACATGCAGAATATGTTAAACCAATTCTATTATATGATGTCATAATTCCTAAACCTTCACCTTTAGTCAAAGCACCTTCAAATGGTTTTAAATAAATTTCTCTTATTGCTTGTTCATTACAGAATGTTGCTACTCCTTGACGATTTGTTTCTTGATTGTTTAAGAAACAATGTTTAATATTCATAATTAAACCTTTTTTTCTTGCTTCTTTAACAATATTAGATGCAACATAATAATTCATAATTCCATCTTCTGACATATATTCAGATGCACGTGAGCCATATGGTGTTCTATTAATGTTTGCTCCTGGAGCGTTAACACAAGCAACCCCACAATGTAAAGCTTCTTCACCATAGAAATATCCGAATTTCTTTTGCATTTCATGATCCCATGTTGCTGTATATGTTGGTCCAGTAGCGAATCCAGTTGCCCATCTACCATCACCATAAGCAAATGCAGAAAGTAAACCTTCAGGTCCTTCAGCAATTGAATTTGATGGCTTTGAAACAGAAGTTACTGCTAAAATACCACGATTATCAGACATTGAAACAACTAATTCATCTAATGTCATTTGCTTAATGAAATCATCCCATTTTGGATCATCATAATCAAGTTTAGCCATATCTGAGAATTTAAGATGATAAGGATTTCCACTTTCATCTTTTAATTGAACAGCATACTTAGTTCCTTCTCCAGATGTATATGATTCAGCATCATCAGCTTTAGTATATTTTCTCATATCTAAAGCTTCTTTCATTTTGTCATTAATTTTTAAACCAGTTAATTTTTTAGGGAATGTTGCTTGCCAATCTTTTCTAGTTAAATAAGTAATTTTTTGATCATCATTAGCCCAATAGTTAACATCAGCGTCATCAAATTTATTTTTAACTTCCACTGAATCATCATAATGAGAATATTTATATGCATCTAATGCACCTGTAATATTATATTTTTTAACTGAATCTAAATCAGCAGTATAATTCTCACCATTATGATCTAACAATGTTGCATCAGCTTTTTTAGTTGCAATAATATTATTTAATGCTTCATGAGCACCATTACCTAATGAGAAATAATATTCGCCATCTTCTAAAATATATTGTTTTTTATTTAATCTATCATAAGATGCTAAGAAATATCTATCAAATTCAATTTCAGTTTCAACTTCTTTTCCAGCTCCAACTAATACTTTATTATAACCGCATAACTGAATTGCAGATTTTTCTACCAAATTTTCTTTATCATAATCAGTATAAGGTAATTGACAATATAATTGAGCGGATGCTCTACCATCTACATTTCCTGTATTTTTAATATTAATTTTTGCAACAAATGTATCAGTTTCTTCTTTATATGTAATGCTCTTTAATTCTTGATCAAATGTTGTATATGATAAACCAAATCCAAATGGATAAGCAACTTCTCTATGATATGTCCAATTAGTTTCTCCATCGTATGTTCCTGCACTTCCATTTGCATTACCTTGATTTAAAACACAATCTTCGTATCTTGTTTCATAATATTTATATCCAACATAAATACCTTCATTATATGAAACATATTTTGATGACCTATCAACACCTGCATTTCCATCAAATTTTATATCGCCAAAATTTTGATATGCTGCTGAATTTGATGCATGAGCAGAAAATGTATCAGGAGTATGACCACTTGGGTTTGCTTCACCAGTTAAAATATGAACAACACCATCTAAAGAATAATATCCTGGCACTCCAAACCAAAGAACTGCATCAACGCCAAATTCTTCTTTACTTGCCCAATCTAAACTCATTGGCATTGCACCATTTAATAAAACAATTGTCTTTTTAAATTTTCCTGATTTTTTTATCATTCTAAGTAAATTAGCTTCATTTTCTTGTAAATCAAGAATACCAGCTTTAGGGTCACTATTTTCTGTACCTACTCTGACGAATGTAACAATAGCAGCATCACTAAATGTCGTAAATGAAGCTTGAATGCCAGTAGTATAAGAACTTTCAGGAAGTTCAACAATGCTAGTTTCTGATGGCGCTGCTCCACCTTTATATAAATTCCATACCTCTTTATTATAATTAAATCCGTTATTCTCAAAAGCATCATTTAAATGTACAACTAGTTTTTCATTTGGCGCTGCACCACCTGCACCAGAACGTAAACATAAATGAGCTGAATTTCTACCAAACAGTGTAACATTTCTTTCCTTAGCATCTAAAGGAAGACAATTATTTTCGTTTTTTAATAAAACAGCTCCTTGCTCTTCTTGTTCAACACAATACTTATAAGAATCTTGAATCATTCTTTTCCAACCAGCATCAGATAAACTTCCATCTTCTTCAGCATAATCAGATCTCTTGGAACTAATTTTTCTAACATTAAGTTTTAAAACGTCATTAATTAGTCCTTCGTTATCTAAAGCGACATTTGTCAATGAAATAAGAGATGTCGTAAACAAAATACCAACTGAAGATAACCCTAACCAAAGTTTAGTTTTTTTCATTAAATTTCCTTTCTGCATATTTTTATGCTTTATCAATAAATAATTGATACACTATTATCATCCTACATGGAAGCGTTTACAAAAATGACAATCTTGCGATTTTTATTATGCTATCATATTATTAATTTTTTTATTTTTCATAAATAGCATATTATTAAATCTAGATATTTATGACAATTTATATAATAAATCATATTTTTTCATTATATATGAAATTGTATTAAAAAACGAAAACATTTTTTTATGATTTAGCACTTCAACAATTAGGATTAATTAATATTTTTATTGACAAAGTTAATCAAAAAAATAAATGTAATAATAAACATTTTAATGACAAAGTAAATTCAGCTATAGAAATAAAAAATTAAAAAAATGAATTTAGTGGTGTATTATAATTTTTTTATTAAAAAATTTGGGCATTATTAAAGCCACGCGCATGAATCGCCGCTAAACTAAATTTTACAAGTGAAGAATAAGAATATATTGTTAGTTGTCTATTGTAACAATTAATATAACCTAATTATTTATTTCTATAATTAATAATTAGATTTCTAGTTAAATAGATTTTATTGAAGTCGATTTTTATAATGTTGAATTTTTCTAAAATTGTATTACCATAAATAAATTCAATTATTTCATAAAGTGTACGATTATCTTTTGATTTTCTATTATAAGAATTAATAAGCAAAAATATCAATTCAATTTCATTTTGTGCAAAATCTTTTATAGATTTTTCTTTTGGAAAATAAAATCTAAAAACTCATTATTTCTTTCTATTTTAGGCTTTGATTAGACGAAAAAATCATAAAAAAAAGCAAAGCAAAATTGCTTTACTTTTATCTAGTAAGATATATAATTAATTAAATTTAAAACTATAAAACGAAATTTTACCTTTACCATTATAAATAAATTTTAATAAATGCACACCATTACTAACGTTTAATTTTCCTTTAAATTTACCATGATCACACTTATTGACATTTATTTGAGAGATTAGGTTATTTTCATCATAAACATATAAAATTCCTTTATTAGTTGATGAAATATTAATTTCAATTTCTTTAGTATCAATAAAATCAAAATATTTATATGTAATTTTAGTGCCATCAGTTATATTTTCAATATATTGTCCATCTATATCATTTTGAGTAAAATATGGTCTACCGTGACATTTGATTACGTGATAAAATTTACTTCCTTTTTTACATTGTAAATTACATGCAATTCTTGCTTCAAATTCACCTTTAGCAATTAATGGACCATTATTTAATCCGCAAGAAGTAACCTCAACTTGTTCAATCTTACCATCTGGAAGGATTTTAATTTCTTCAGCACATGCTTGTCTAGAAAAACAATTTCTATTAGTTTGGCGATGATAAAATATATAATTTTTTTCATTAATTGTTAAAATTGATCCATGAGTATTTCCTATCATATTTAATGCATCTTTTTTATTATTAATATTATTTATACCAATATCACCAATAGATACAATTGTACCACCATAACTAAAATCACGATCAGGATAATTTGATATAGCGTAACATAATTCATGACCTAAATAAGAAGAATATATAAAATAATACTTATTATTTATTTTTCTCATTGAGGATGCTTCAAAAAACTCGTGGCCATAATAATCTGTATGTTTAGAATTATAAATAGATTTAACACCTATTGAATGAGGTGCTTCTATAATTGTGCACATATCTTTATCTAACTTAATACATAAAGGCCCTTCTTTAGAAATTTTTTTACAACCTGTAACAAACATTCCAGTTATAAAAGATGGGCAAAATCCAGAATATAAATATACATTTTCATCTTCAACAAAAATTGCAGGATCAAATTGAAAACAATCACCTTTTCGTTTACCTAAAATTTCACCATTTTTATATTTTACATAACTATAAAATTCAAAAGGTCCTTTAGGAGAAGAAGATTTTGCTATTCCAATTATACCAGAAGAATTAACACTATAATATAAATAATAATTCCCATCAACACCTTTAATACAATCAGGCGCATACATTGCTAAATTCTTTTTATTAAGAGGATCTTGATCTTTTCTATAAATTACGCCTTCATATCTCCAAGATGTTAAATCATTTACATCACAAGAATATGTAACATAATCTCCTAAACAAAAATTTTTTCCATTAAATAAATCATGTGATCCATAAATATAAACTCTTCCATCAAAAACATGTGGTTCAGCATCAGGAATGTATTCATTAGATGGTAAAAACGGATTAAATATTTGTTTCATTATTTTTTACCTGCATCTAAAAATATTTTTAAACCTCTAGTAGTTAATTCGTGTTCATACATATTTTTAATTACTTTAAAAGGAATAGTAGCAATATCTGCTCCAGCTAGACATGCTTGTTCAACATGTTTAACATTTCTAATAGAAGCAGCAATAATTTTTGATTTATATCCATACATATTTTTAACTTTATTAATTTCTTCTATTAATTTAGCTCCAGGATTAACTTCATTTGGTAAATAGTCATCAACTCTTCCCATAAATGGTGAAATAAATGTTGCTCCTGCTTCCATTGCTAGTAACGCTTGTGAAACAGAGAAAATCAAAGTTACATTAGTTTTTATACCTTCATTAGATAACATTTTACATGTTTTAATTCCATCAATTGTCATTGGCAATTTAATTGTAATATTAGGATTATTATTAGTCATTTCAACTATTTGATGAGCTTGATTATACATAGTCATATAATCACTTTCAGTTACTTCAGCAGAAATTGGGCCATCAACCAGTTTCAATATATCTTGAATAACATCGTTTAAAAGTCTGTTAGATTTAGCTAATAACGAAGGATTTGTTGTCACTCCAGAAATAACGCCATATTGAGAAGCTTCTTTAATTTCTTCTACTATTGCTGTATCAATAAAAATTTTCATAAATTATCCTTTCTATATAACACCTTTAATGCTGGATATAATTTTTTAAATATTTCATATTTATCTTGATAATATTTTACTTTATTTTCATTAGGTAATATAGTCTCTTCTTCTTTAATAATTTTTTTACAAGCAGAATCAACATTTAAATATATTCCATCTCCTACCATAGCAAGTATTGCTGCACCAAAAGCAGGACCTTGATTTGTTTTTAAAACTCTTATTGGAATATTTAACACATCGGCTATAATTTGTTTCCAAGCTTTAGACTTGCTTCCACCTCCACATATAGTTGAATAAGTAGGATAAACACCATTTTTCTTAGCAACTTCTAAACAATCTTTTAAAGCAAATGCCACACCTTCTAATATAGCCTTTGACATTTGTCCTCTTGTCGTAGTAATTGACAAATTAACAAATGCACCTCTAGCATTTACATCATTATGAGGTGACCTTTCACCTGTTAAATAAGGTAAAAATATTACATTAGAATCATCTAATTTTTTTTCATCTAATTCATAATTATCATCTTCTAAAATATTCTCAAGCCACCATTTTCTAGTAGAGGCAGCTGACAAAATACATCCCATTAAATGATATTGACCTGAAGCTGAGCAAAAACTATGTAAAGCATTTTTTTCATCAACACAAAATTTATCAGATGATAAAAATATAGTTCCACTTGTTCCTAATGAAATATTACAAGCTCCATTACCAATTGTTCCTGTTCCAATTGCCGCTGCAGCATTATCACCAGCACCTGCAACAATTTTCACATTATTAGATAATCCTATTTCTTGTGCAATTTCTTTTTTCAACAATCCAATTACCTCATAAGATTCATATAATTTTGGCAAATTGGTTTCATTAATATGACATAGAGAAAGCATTTCTTTAGAGTATTTTCTATTTTTAACATCTAATAATAATAACCCCGAGGCATCTGAAACATCACTAGCAAAAACTCCTGTCATTTTATAAATTAAATAATCTTTTGGGAGCATTATTTTATTAATTTTATCAAAATTTTCTTTTTCATTACTGTAAACCCATAATAATTTTGGAGCAGTAAATCCTGCAAAAGCAATATTACCCGTGTAAGAAGAAATTTTTTCTTTTCCAATAGTTTGATTTAAATAATTAGTTTCTTCTATCGCCCTACCATCATTCCATAAAATTGCAGGCCTAATAACTAAATCATTTTTATCAAGCATTACTAAGCCATGCATTTGACCACCAAAAGAAATTGCTTTAACCAAAGATTTATCTTGATTAATTAATAATAATTTTATTACGTTAATAGTTTTTTCAAACCATTCGTTTGGATCTTGTTCACTATAATTTTCTTTAGGAATTAAAAGTGGATATGAACATGACTTTTCATTTAAAATCACTCCATTTTCATTAACAAGTAATGCTTTAACCGCACTAGTACCTAAATCAATTCCAATATAAGTATTCATTTTACTTTCCAAACATTATTTGATTAATTATTGATTCTAAATATTCTTGTTTTCCTGAGCCAGGATTATGACATACTTTTTTATCTTCAGCATATTTAGATAATTCTTCTAATGTTACATTATTATCTCTAATTTGTTTACCAATTCCTTCATTAAAAGATGAATATTTTTCTTTTATGAAATCATCAATTCTACCATCTTCAATTATCTTAGCAGCATTGATTAAGCCAAGAGCAAAAGTATCCATACCTAAAATGTATCCTTCAAACATGTCTTCAACACTATTAGATGGTCTTCTATTTTTAGCATCAAAATTAAATCCACCTGTCAACCCATTATTTTTTATTACTTCTAACATTGCAAAAGTTGCACTATAAACATCAAATGGAAATTCATCGGTATCCCATCCAAGTATTGGATCACCTTGATTAGCATCAATTGATCCTAACATTCCATTAATTGCGGATATTCTTAAATCATGTTCAAATGTATGACCAGCTAAAGTAGCATGGTTAGCCTCAATATTTAATTTGAAATCTTTCTCCAAACCATAATGTCTAATAAAGCCAATTGCTGTAGCAGCATCAGAATCATATTGTTGTTTCATTGGTTCTTTTGGTTTAGGTTCAATATAGAAATCGCCTTTAAAGCCAATTTTACGTCCATAATCAACTGCTAAATGCATTAAATGAGCAATATTTTCTTGTTCAAATTTAACATCTGTATTTAGAAGAGTCTCATATCCTTCTCTTCCACCCCAAAAAACATATCCTCTTCCGCCTAATTTTGTTGTTATTTCTAACGCTTTTTTAATTTGGGCTGCTGCAAAGCAATATACTTCTGCACTATTAGTTGATCCTGCACCATTCATAAATTTTGGATTAGAAAACATATTAGCAGTTCCCCATAAGCATTTAATATCTGTATTTTTCATTTTAGATAAAATGTAATTGCTAATTTCATCTAATCTATTATTTGTAACATTAATATCTTCATCTTCAGGAACTAAATCAACATCATGAAAGCAAAAATATTTAATGCCAAGTTTTTGCATAAATTCAAATCCTGCATCAACTTTTGCTTTTGCATGTTCCATAGTTCCTTTAATTGCGCCAAAAGATTTATCAATAGTTTCATTACCAAACATATCTCTTCCAGCAGCTCCTAAATTATGCCACCAAGCCATTGCAAAAGGTAGCCATTCTTGCATTGTTTTTCCAAGAACCACTTTATTAGCATCATAAAATTTGAAAGCTAAAGGATTATTAGATTGTGGTCCTTCGTATTTAATTTGTTTTATTGTTGGGAAAATTTCCATATTATTGTCCTCTCTTTATATTATTATTGTATAAATTAAGATATTGATAAACAATTGCAAAAGTTTTATAATAGTAGACGAAAGTTAAGATTTTACAAATATGATTGAATACGAAAAACACCATTCATCTTCTATTAATTATATATATAGACAATACGATACAAATTTAGAATTTGGATCTCATTTTCATGATTCTTTTGAATTAATCTATGTATTTGAAGGTGAAATTATTGTTTTTATTGAAAAAGAAAAATATAGTCTTAAAAAAAATCAATGCTTATTAATACTACCAAATCAAATTCATTCATATATGACAGAAACGCATTCTAAAACATTTATTTTAATTTTTGCTTCTTCATATGTAGCAAAATATTATAAGCAATCTCTTCTTTATTGTGCAGAAAAGCCATATTTCAATCTTGATGACAAAAATATAATTGATCAATTACAAAATAATGATAATACTTTTCTTCTAAAAAGCAATTTATATTATATTGTATATCTATATACAAGCAATAAATTAATTTCTAGAGACATTAAATATAATACATTAATGCAGCATGTTTTAACTTACATAGAAAAAAATTATCAAGAAAATATTTCTTTAAAAAAATTAGCAAAAGAATTAGGATATGATTATCATTACCTTTCATCAATTGTTAATAATGGTTTAAATAGTAATTTTTTGTCATATTTAAATGAATATAGAATAAATAAAGTATGCGAATTAATGATGGACGACTGCTTAACACCTATAAGTGATTTAGCATATAGTTGTGGTTATACATCTTTAAGAACATTTAACAGAAACTTTTTGCAAATAAAAAAATTAACTCCTAGCCAATATAGACAAAATTTAATTAACAATTAGAGTTCATATTATTTAAAAATAATTTGACTTCTTGCAAAGCATCACAATCAGAATATATTTTTTCAAATTTGCCTTTATTTTCTATCAAATCATTATTATAATCTAAATATTTTTTTCGATATTCTTTAGCGGTACAACCATATTTTTTAAGAAAAATCTTATTCATATATTTTGGATCAGAAAATCCACTTTCAAAGCTAATTTCAATTAATGTCTTTTCCTTATTTGCCATTAATCTTATGCTTTGCTCCATTCTTTTAATAGATATATATTCTTGAAATGTCATACCAAATGTTGATGTAAACAAATGGGAAAAATGTGTTACTGTCATATTTTCAGAAGATGTAATATCTTCTATTCTAATTTGAGAATCAAAATTTGCGTCAATATATGATATTATTCTTTCAATTCTATTATTTCTTTTCCTTAGTTTTTGTTTTTGCACTTCTGAAATTATTTCATGTTGATTATATTTATAAATATAAGAAAAAAATTTACTAATATCAGCGATAACATCAAGTTGATAATAATTTTCGCTAGAAAAATAATTAATTGCCAAGTTAATAAGTAGCTTCAAAACAATTTGATAATTTTCTTTAGAAAGAATATCTTTTAAATTTTGAGATTTAAAAACTGTTGTTTGTATTTGAGGAAAATAGTCTCTTACAAAATGATTGGAAACCTGTATCAATAAAAATGTTGGATTTAATATTTTATTATCTTCAGTCATTTTACTTGATAAAGAATGAACATCTGACGAATTAATAAAAAATATATCTCCCTTTTTCAATTCATATAATTTAGAATTAATTCTCGCAACACCAATATTTTTAAGGACAACAAAAATTTCAAAATCATTATGAATATGATTTTCTACAGATTTAATTTCGTTAACAAACATTTTTATATGTTTTATTTTAGGATATTTAACTATCTCGATTTCATTTTTATTCATATTTAATAAAAGCACACTAGAAGTGTGCTTACTCAATTATAAAATTTCTTTAATTCTTCTAACTAATTCATCAGAAGTAAAATTGAAATGTTTAATAGCGTCACTAGCAGGAGCAGACACACCAAATTCATCAATACTCATAACATGTGGAGCAAATTTATGCCAACCAAAACTTGTTAACATTTCTACTGCAATACGTTTTGAATATTCTACACCTAAAGTTTCTTTAATATAAACTGGATCTTGATGTAAGAATCTTTCTTGACACATCATAGAAACTACTCTAACATCAATGCCTTCATTAATTAATTTTTGTTGAGCTTCACATGCTAAGCTGACTTCTGATCCACTAGCAATAATTGTTAAAGCTGGTTTTTCACCAATTTCTTTAGAAACAACATATCCACCTTTTTCAACATCTAAAGAAGTTGTCCCTGCTAAAACAGGAAGAGCTTGTCTAGTTAAAATAATACAACATGGATGATCATTTTGAGATAACATCATTTTATAAGCTGTTCCAACTTCATTAGCGTCACATGGTCTATATACTTCTACATTAGGTATTGATCTTAACATTGCAAGTTGTTCAATTGGTTGATGAGTAGGTCCATCTTCGCCGACTGCAATTGAATCATGAGAGAAAATATAAATAGCTGGTAAGTGAGATAAAGCAGCCATTCTAATAGCAGGTTTCATATAATCAGCAAAAACTAAGAAACAACCAACATAAGTTCTAAGTCCACCATGTAAAAGCATACCATTTTGAATAGCAGCCATTGCAAATTCTCTAATACCAAAATTAATTGATCTTCCTGATCTATCTTCTGGAGTAAAATATTTTCCTCCATCAATTTTAGTATAAACTGAACCTGCTACATCAGCAGAACCACCAACTAAATTAGGAATATTAGCATGTAATAAATTTAAAATGGTTTTAGAAGTTTGTCTACTTGCTTCTTTATAACCAACTTCATAACGAGGATTTTCTTGATATAAAGTTGTTGGAATATTGTTATCTAAAGTACTTGCAAGGAATTTTGCTTCTTGAGGATTTTTTGCACAATATAAATCATATTTTTCTTTCCATTGTTTATATGCTTCTTTACCTCTTTTAATAAATGTATTATTAAAATCTTGCTTAACTTCTTCTGGTACTTCAAATTCACCAAAATTATATCCATAACTCTTTTTAGCAATTAAACCATCATTTTCTCCTAAAGGAGCACCATGAACTTTACTTGTTCCTTGATTTTGTGAACCGTATCCAATAATTGTATGAACCATAATTAAGGTTGGTTTTGTTGAAATTTTAGCTTGAATAATTGCTTGATCAATTGCTTCAATATCATTACCATCTTTGACTTCTAAAGTATTCCATTCAGAAGCTTGGAATCTTTTTTTAACATCTTCAGAAAATGATAAATCAAGATTACCATCAAGAGTAACATTATTAGCATCATATAATAATATTAATTTATTTAATTTTTGATGTCCTGCAAATGATATTGCTTCTTGAGAAATACCTTCTTGTAAGCAACCATCACCACATAAACAATATGTATAATGATCAAATATTTGATTTGAATTTGTATATATATTTTTTAATGATTGTTCTGCTAAAGCTAAACCAACAGCTTGACCAATACCTTGACCAAGAGGTCCACTTGAAGCATCGATTCCAGGAGTAACACCTATTTCAGGATGACCAGGAGTAATAGAACCTAATTGACGAAATTGTTTTAAATCATCAATGCTTATTCCATAACCTGCTAAATGTAAAATTACATAAAGTAATGATGAAGCATGACCTGCAGATAAAACAAAACGATCTCTATTAATCCAATTTGGATTAGTTGGATCAGCTTTTAAATGACGAGTAAACAATGTATAAAGAATAGGTGCACTACCAAGAGCCATTCCAGGATGACCAGATTTAGCTTTGTTAATAGTATCAATACATAAAGCTCTTATGCAGCTAACTGATAAAATAGATGTTTTCATATAATTTTCCTTTACAAAATAAAATGTCTAGTAGGATTTAAAGCTGAATCCCGAAGGTTCAGAGCGGATATCTTTTCTCTATTTTAGGATTCTAAGTGGATAGCCCTTAGCTTTCAACACCATAGAGATGAAAAAGACTTCCTTAAATATAATTGTAGGAATCGCATGTATCCTCTAGACATTTTTATCTTATCATGAAGTGGTTTATTAGTAAACGCTAAATTAAAAAAATCCCTATGTTACATCAAATAACAATAAGGATTTTTTAGCTTAATTAAAGAGCTTTTGTAACTGCATCAGTCAATAAATCAATAAAATCGAAATTGAAATTAGCAGAAGTCATTGGCTTCATTGTAATAGTGTTTTCTCCACTTACTAAATCAATTGTACCCATCTTAAATGCTGAGTTTGTATACCAGTGTGGTGAAGAAATACTACTATCAGTAAATTGACCTTCTTCAGCACCAAATGTATATACTTTTCCATTAACTGTAATGCTTTCAAATAATTCACTCCATAAAACTGATTTAGCTCCAAATGGCATCGAAGCATATAAATCTGCTTTTGCAGCTTTATCACTATTAAATTTGAAATTAAATATCGCATTTTGTGAACCATTTACCCATTTACCATTACTTGCTGCACCACATTCTCTACCGTATGTTTTTTCAGCAAATTCTTCTGTTGTAGTAAAATAATCTTCTGCTTCATATTTATTAACTTCTTTTAATTCACCTTGAACATCTAACAATTCAAAATAATCAAAATTAACTTCTGAAGTTTCAAATGGAACTATTTCAATAACATTAATACCTTTTGTAAAATTAACTGTAGCAATATGTTCACTAGTAGCTTTATACCAATTAGTTTGGATTTTACAAGTTGCTTCTTTATCAATATCAATTGCTTTACCATTAATTTTAATTTCTTTAATATTATCTTTAACTACAACATCAGCATTACTTGGTAAAGAAATATAAAATTCACCAGGTGCATTTTTTTCACTATAGAAATCAATTCTATAGCTTTCTGCTAAATTAATATGATCAATCATATTATCATTACTACATTGATGAGCTTTTTGAGTAATTTTAGATCCTTTTGGATTAATAACATTCATGTGTTCAGCTTCAACAATATAATCGAAATATTGAATTTCTTCTTGTGACGAACTTGTTGGTTTATTTGTTTCACTTGATACAGGATTATTTCCTGAACTAGTTCTATTATCATCTTTTTTATTTGTTAATACACCTGCTACAATTCCTATAGTTGCAGATACTACAACAATTGCTGCACCAAAAATAATTAATTGTTTCTTCTTTTGTGGTGAAATACTAGGTTTCTTTTCTTTTTTAGTTTCAAAGTTGATATTATTATCCTCATTATTATTCATTTTTTTATTACCTTTCTTTTTCATTCTTATTACATAAGATAAAACTAATAATGTTACACATACACCAGTTATAATTCCAACTGTAATTTCTGCTCCTAACATTACATTAAAATACCATGGAGTTATTTCAATAATTTTTGTACTACTGTCAATTCCATTCATTGCCATAGAATGAACAACAACATATAAAATGTTTTTAGCAGATACTCTTAAAGCTTGGCAAACTGTTGGATTGTTTCTATAATCTCCCCATAATTCTTTAATATTATTAGAACCTCTGAGCCATAAATCATTTCCAGCAAGAATAGCTTCAGCTCTAGTATCTCCTTCTCTCATATAAGTACCAGTTGCTGAATCTGTTTCAACAAAGCCAATAAAGCCCCATTCTTTTCTTAAAACATTAGTTAATAAGCCTTTATGTTTACCAGCCCAAATACAACCAATTCTATTTAATGAAGACATTACTCCATTTGCTTTTCCATCAACAACAGCTTCTTCGAAAGCTTTTAAATATATTTCTCTTATACTTTGTTCATTAGCCCAAGTAGTGCCACCACAACGATATATTTCTTGATCATTTAAAACTAAATGTTTAATATTAACAATAGCACCTTTTTCTTGTAAGCCTATTACTTCATAATTAAGTATTCTTCCTGATAAGAAACTATCTTCAGAAAAATATTCCCAGTTTCTTCCACCATAAGTTGATCTATGAATACCAGCACCAGTACCATATATTTCACCAACTTTAGCGTGCATCATTTCTAAGCCAAAAGCATTACATACTTTTCTTACTAATTCATTATTCCATGTTGAAGCAAGATTAATTCCACTAGGGAAAGCCATAAATGTATCAATATCTCCACCTCTAGTAGATTTTGGAGTGTCAGTTTTAACACCTGCAGGGCCATCATGAGCAATAACTGATGGTGAAGAAATACTTGTAACGCCATTGATAATATGAGATCCTACACCACATAATTCAGTTGTTTCTTTAAATGACATTTGATTTAATAAATCTTCCCATAATGGATCATCATATTCTTTATCCATTAACATTGCTAATGTTAATTCTCCAATAGGTGAAGTAATAGTACGATATTTAGGCATTTTTGCATTTTCATCAATTTCAACACCATGGCTATATTGCATATCTTTAACCATAATAGGATTTAATGCATTAAGTTCTACTTTTTTAGGATATGTATCT
>CAJKZK010000002.1 GCA_905204225.1 uncultured Bacillota bacterium | reverse complement strand
AAGCATGTGGTAATCGAATGGAAAAGAAAATATCAAATGTTGATGAAAGATATCATGATTTATTACAAAGATTAACAAAAGTAGAAGAAAACTTAATTTATACTAAAAAAAGAGCAGAAGAAATAATTGTTTCTGAATATGGCTAAGAAAAATAAATAAATATTTTTAATTAATTTTTATATTAGAATTTAAGCATACTAGTAATATGTCAAGATAGAAAAAATAAATTTTGATAAAAATTAATATTATGTATAAACAACAAAAATCTCATAGCTGAGTTAAAGTCGTTGATCTTTGAAATTAGAATATAATAGTTAATTAATATTTGAAGGAAATTCATAAAGTTTTTTATCTTTAAGTAATTTATAAATAAGACGAATAAACTTTTTCTAGAAGTAAGAAAAAGTGCGTGAGAATCTTTATGAATCTTAACTTCAATAAGTTTTTTTTGTTATAAAAGCCATTAAAAACTACTGATTAATTAGAATTATTTTTATAAGCTAATTGTAGATTACACAATTAAATATTCGAACATTATTTTATCAATTTTGATAAAAATATCATATTGACCATTTTTAAAAAAATAAATATAGATTAAAATATTTTTGAAAGGGGTTTCAATTAAGAAACATTTTAGAATATGAAAAAACAAAAATTATTACCTTTATGTGCAACTTTAATGATGATAACAGGTTGTAATACTACAACTAATACATCTAGTTCAAGCACTAGCACTGGTACAAATATAAATTATACATATAGAGAAGAAATAACAAAAAAACCAACATGCACAAATGAAGGATTAAAAACATTTATTTGTAATGAAGATGCTTCTAAAAATTATACTGAAACAATTCCTGCTTTAGGTCATGATTTAAGTGATTATACAAGAAATAAAGATGGATCAAAAATGGTTTCAAATTGCAAAAGAGAAAATTGTGATTATAAAGAAGAAAAAGATATTGTAAAAGTAATTGTTTTAGCAGGACAATCTAATGCTGTTGGACATTCTTACGCAAGTCATTTAACATTAGAGCAACAAGAAAAATTTGCTTTAGGCTTTGATAATATTAAAATTAATTATAATTTAAGTCCATATTCTGATTCTGCAAATAAAAAATCAGATGGATTTGTTCCTGTTAAATTAGGTCAAGGAAGAAAACCTAATGATACAACATTATTATCTTTTGGACCTGAGATTGGAATAGCAGATTATTTAAGTAAAAATTATCCTAATGAAAAATTTTACATTATTAAAACTGCTACAGGAGGGACAACATTACATAATAATTGGTATTCACCTTCTTCTAATAAAGAAATAAAAGATGATAATTTGTTTAATTTTTTACTTAAATTCACTGATGAAAGTATGGATTTAATAAAAGAAAATAATGAATATCCTGAAATTATTTCTTATTGCTGGATGCAAGGAGAAAATGATGCAAAAGATTATTATGATGAATACGAGAATAATTGGAAATGTCATGTAAATGATTTAAAGGCTAATTGGGAAAGTAAAAATTATATTACGCCTAATGGCTTATCTATTATTGATGCTGGTATAACAAATTATTGGGGTAATTATAATGTAATTAATCAAATAAAAGAAGATTATGCTGCTAAAAGTAATAAAAATCATTTTATTGATGTAGAATCAAGTTCATGGGTGTCAACATATAAAGATAATAAAGATTATGCTCATTTAGATGCTAATGCAATGTTAAATTTAGGTGAAGAATTTGGAAAGAATATAGATTTAGTTATTAAAGATTTAAATAATAAAGAAATTATTTATGAAAAGCCTAAATATGAAGAAAATAGATGGAATGGAATAGATTATTCAACTTCATTAACTGGTGAAGGAACTGAAACTAATCCATATTTAATTAATTCTCCTTCAGATATGGCTTTCTTTGCAAAAGATGTTAAAGAAGGTAATGATTATTTAAATAAATTTGTTAAATTAAATTGCGATTTAAATATGAGTAATCCTAATTTTACTGGTATTGGTGATGGCGATTTAGTAAACGGAAAATGGTCTACAAAAGAATTTAAAGGAAATTTTGATGGAGATAATCATAATGTAGAAGTACGTATATATAAAATGTATGTATCTGGTTTATTTAATGCAAGCTCAGGTACAATTAAAAATGTTTCTACATCAGGAACTATCTTTGCTAGAAATAGAGTAGCTGGTGGAATAGTTGGATATTTAAATGGTGGCAAAGTAGAAAATGTTATTAATAATGCGAATATAGCGGGTAGATTTTATGAAAATGGTAAAGGACATATAGGTGGAGTAGTAGGTTTCTTAAATGAAGGAGAAGTTATTAATTCAATAAATAATGGTTCAATATTTGGCTCAGTTACTAATTTTCACGATAAGCAAGGTGTAGGTGGAGTAATTGGAACTGTAGAAGAAGGAGTAACTGCATTAGAAAATTTAACTAATAATGGATATGTTTATAATAGAGGATATAATACTGGAGGAGTAATAGGTTTACTTAGAAGAGGAAAAAATTTTACAACAAGTAAATTATATAATCATGGTATAGTTATTGGTAAAACAAATACTGGAGGAATTATAGGAGTACTTAATTATTCTAATACCACTATTGATGATGTTCATAATTATGGTGATATAAAAGGAACAAATTATGTTGGAGGAGTCATAGGGGCTCTTGGCTATGATGGTAATAGAACTTCTACATTATCTAATTCAACAAATGATGGCAAAGTAGAAGCTACACTAGAGGATTCTAAAGGCGGATATAGATGTGGCGGTATTGCTGGTATGGTATATGGCTCAACTGTAAATAAATGTATTAATAATGGAGAAGTAGTAGTTAAATATAAAGAAAATGAAGAAGAAAAAATTATTGTTCCTTCTGATCAATATGGTGATTCTTCAAAAACAAAATATGTTGGATATATTGTAGGCTATAAAACAGGACAAGGTAAAGTAGAAGAATGCACAAATAATTTTGGTAAATAAATTTATTAAAAAAATTTTTGATAATTACATTATTTAGTTTGATACAGTAAAATGTGTCAAACTTTTTTTCTAGATTTAAATTATTACTAAAATTGGTTTGAAAATGAAATAAATTTATAAAAAAGATATTATTAGCTAATATTATTAATGTTAATAACTAATTTATTGTGAAAAATTAGAATTTACATTAAAAATTCATGTTTATATTGTAATGGACTTAGACCATAATATTTTTTAAAAGCAGAAGAAAAATGATATACATTTTGATATCCTAATGATTCTGCTAAATTAGTTATTGTTCCATAGTCACTATCAAGCATTTCTATAGCTTTTTCCATCCTTATTTTATTGACATATTGCATAGGCGATATATTCATGGCTTTATAAAAAACATTGCGAAAATAAGAAACACTATAACCGAATTTCTTTGCTAACATTTCATTAGATAAATTTGATGCAATGTTTTTATTTATGTATTCTATTATTTTATCGACATCATTTTTCTTACTTGTTGGCAAATAATGTTTGCTTAATTCATAAATAAGCAATTCGTATAAAATATCATATGCACATTTTGCCATTAAAAATTTTTTTATTTGGCTATTTTTTAAAACATCATGCTCATAATTATTAAAGATTTTTAATATTTTATCTTTATATGGATATTTAAATAGTTTTATTTCAGTTTCATCAACTTCACCTTCAAATTCAATTGAATAAAAGTGACCTTCTTTTTTTGATTTCCAAATATAATTGCATCCTTTAGGCAAAAATGCAATATTTTCTGCATTAGAAATTATTATTTTATGATTAGAATCATAAATTGTTTCACCTTCAAATTTAAAAATCAAAGCGTGATTTGTACGATTATTTCTTCTTCCTCCAGAATCACTAGAAGAAAAAGTGCAAGAAATTGATTTTACGTTAGTAATCAATATGTTTTTCATATGTAAATAATAACATATTAAAATTAGAAAAGCAAAATTTATAAAAATAAACAATTTGTCTATTTTGAAAAATATCATTTTCTTTATACTGAAATTAGAAAGAAGGTATTTTATGGAAAATGAATTTAATAATCAAGTTATTATTATAACTGGTGGTGCTGGTGGCATAGGATCTGATTGCGCTAAAGAATTTGCTAAGTGTGGAGCAAAAGTAGCTATTGTTGATTTCAACGAAGAATTAGGAAATAAAGTAGTTAATGAAATCAAAGATTTTGGTGGAACGGCAAAATTATATTTAACAAATATTTTAAACTCTAATGAAGTTAATAATTGTGTAGAAGAAGTAATTAGAGATTTTGGAAATGTTGATATTTTAATAAATTTAGCAGGTGGTTCTGCTAGAAAAAATCGTCATTTCTTTTATGAACAAAGTGATGAAGTGTTTCAAAATATAATTGGAGTCAACTTATTTGGTACATTCTATTTTTGTAGAAAATGTGCTCAATATATGATTAAAGCAAAACATGGTAAAATAATTAATACATCTTCAGTTGTAGGCCTAGAAGGACATGTTATGCATAGTGAATACGCGGCCTCAAAAGGAGGTGTTGTTTCAATGAGTAAATCAATGGCAAAAGAATTAGGTAAATTTGGTATTAATGTCAATTGTGTTTGTCCAGGTATGATTCCTACACAAAACGCTACAAATGGTAATTTAAATCATACTAATTATTTGCATATGACACCTTCTCCTAGAGATATTACAAATGCAATTATGTTCTTAGCATCTTCTAAAGCTCGTTTCATTACAGGACATGATCTAATTGTTGATGGTGGTAGAAACCTTGCTACAAGAGGAACAGAAAGCGACTGAATTTTTAATTAGTAAAAAATTATGAGAATGGTTTAAATAGATAGAATTTTTTTGTCATAATTAATAAATTATAGATTAAGTTATTTTTTATTAAATTTTTTAGCCTATAATTTTTTAATAAATATTTTTGTTATAATTTTGATAGAGGTGTAATATGAAATACCAAAAATATATAGATTTTGTTAATAAACATAAAAAAGAAATTTATGAGGCTGAAGAATTTATTTGGTCACATCCTGAAACTGGGTATAATGAATGGGAAACAAGCCATTATTTAGAAAATATTTTTGAAAAAAATGGATATATTTTACATAAAGCAAATAATATTCCTGGTTTCTATACTGATATTGATACAGAAAAAGATGGACCTAAGGTGATGATTTTAGCTGAACTTGATGCTTTAGCAGTACCTAATCATTTTGCTGCTGTAAATGGTAACGCTCATGCATGTGGACATTGCGCTCAATGTGCTGCAATGGTGGGAATTGCTTTAGCGTTGAAAGAAGAAGACGCGTTAGATGGATTGAGTGGATCTATTAGACTAGTATGTGTTCCGGCTGAAGAAGGTATAGAATTAGAAAAAAGAAATGAATTAAGGAAAAAAGGTATTATACATTTTTTAGGTGGAAAAGATGAATTTTTATATCGTGGTTATTTTGATGGTGTTGATATAGCTTATATGTTTCATACTGGCACAAATACTGCGACAATATTAGATTTACATGCTGGATGTAATGGGTGCTTAATGAAAGATGTTACTTATTATGGTGTTGGTGCTCATGCTGGTAGTTGCCCTGATCTTGGAATAAATGCATTATATGCTGCTACTCTTGGTTTAAATGCTATTAATGCTTTAAGAGAAACATTTAAAGAAGATGATCATATTAGAGTACATCCAATTATTACTAATGGTGGAGAAGCTGTTAGTATTATTCCAAGTGTTGCAAAAATTTCTACTTTTATTCGTGGTAAATCTTTAAAAACAATTCAAATGACTAATAAAAAAATTAACCGTGCTTTAGCATCTGGAGCCTTAGCTATGGGGGCAAAAATGTCTATTAATGATTATCCAGGTTTTGCACCTTTAAATAATTCTAATAAATTAAGAGAAATAACTGTTGATGTTATGTCAACGTTAGTTGGTAGAGAAAAGATAAGATTAACTAACAACTGGGGAAATGGATCAACAGATATGGGTAATTTAAGTTGCATTATGCCTGTTGTTCATCCTTATATTGCAGGGGCTAAAGGAACTAGTCATGGTGTTGATTTTCATATTGCTGATGTAGATAAAGCTTGTGTATTATCTGCTCAAGGACAATTATCTATTTTAAATGCATTACTTAGTGATGATGCTAAACTTGCTAAAGAAGTTATAAATGAATATAAACCTCTATATACATCAAAAGAAGAATATTTTAAAGATTGGGAAAGTTATATAAAAGAAGAACAATTATTGGAATATGATGAAGATTATATAAAAGTGAAAATAAATTAAATTATGGAGAAAAAGATATTTAAAATTGGACAAATTGGTATAGGTCATAATCATGCTCAAGGACACATGGAAGCTTTTAGAAAACATCCTGAACTTTTTGAAATAGTTGGATATTCTGAAAATGATGAATATTGGTTAAACAAAAGAGGTAATTTAGATTGTTATAAAGGCTTACCTCGCTTAAATGAAGATGAATTGATTGATAAATGTGATGCTCTTGTTATAGAAACTGAAGTAAATGACTTATTAAGAGCAGGTCAAAAATGTATCGATAAAAATAAACATATTCATTTAGATAAGCCTACTGGAGAAAATTATCATGATTTTGCTAAATTAATTAATGATGCTAAAGAAAAAGGCTTAGTGGTACATTTGGGTTATTTATATCGTACTAATCCAGCAGTAAAAAAAGTTTTTTCTTTAGTTGAAAGTGGGATTATTGGTAATATTTTATATGTAGAAACTGCAATGTCTGCACCAAGAAGTAAAGAATATTTAAAATATTTAGAAACTTTTAAAGGTGGTACTATGTATATTTTTGGTGGTCATATTATTGACTTTGTTTTACGTATTATGGGTGAACCTAAAAAAATTGAACCTTTATTATTTCGTTCTGGAGCAGAAGGCTTTCATGGAATAGATAATGCTACTGCTTTATTTTATTATGATAAAGGAATTAGTGTTGTTCGCACTTCTGCAATTGAAACTGGTGGACATAATAGAAGAGAATTAACTGTTGTTGGTGAAAAAGGCACAATTTGCATATCTCCTTTTGAAAGACCTTCTATTAAATGGATGGCTTTACAAAATGGTAAAGAAGATTCTTATGATAAAATGGCTGATATGCAAATATTAAATTTTCCAACTGATTATAATCGATATGATGAATTCCCTAAAGAATTTTATGATAGATTATGTGGTATTAATGATGATGTTTATAATTATGATTATGAATTAACATTGCATAAATTAGTTTTAAAAGCTTGTGATATAAAATGAAAATAATTTTTTTAATAAATGAAATTAAAAATAATATAGTCTTAATTTGTTACTAAATATTAATTAGTATCAAAAAAGATAAAATTACCAGTTTGGCCATTTAAAAAAAATATATGTTTGATAAAATAATTTTGAAAGGGGTTTCATGAATAATTTTTAATTATTTTATGATTTTTATTTTATGAAATTAAATATTGAACAAAATCGTTCACAAGGTGATCCATATGTAATTAAGGTAAAAGAAGAATATTATATGTATTGTACTCATAACGAAGGCGTACATTTATATTCAAGCGATGATAAGATTAATTGGAAATATCGAGGGTTATGTTTTACTAAAGTTGATGAAAAAGAATATTGGGCACCTGCGGTTATTGAAATTGATAATAAATATTACATGTATGTATCAACTATGCCAATTAATGAAAGTGATACTCATCAACAAAGAATATTAGTAGCGATAGCGGATAAGCCTGATGAAGAATTCAAATTTATTAAATATATATTGAAACCTTTTTCAATTGATCCACATGTAGTTAAATCTGGTAATGATTTATATATTTTTTATTCTTTAAATGATTATGATGCTAAACGTGCTGGAACATTAATAGTTCTTGATAAGATGAAAGACCCTTTAGAAGTTGAAAATAAACCTAAAGTAGTGGTAAGAGCTACTCTTGATGAAGAAATATTTATGAAAGATCGTTTTAAAAAAGGTCAACATTGGCACACTATCGAAGGAGCATATTATTTTAGAAAAGGAGATTATCATTATATTTTATATTCAGGTAATTGTTTCAATAGTGAAAATTATTATATCGGTTATAGTGTAGCTAAAGGAAATACAGATAATTTATTAGATTTAGATTTTAAAAAATATCCAAATGATAATGAATATCATCCATTATTGAGAAAAAATGAATTTGAAGAAGGAACAGGTCATAATTCAATGATTATTGAAAATGGACATTATTATTTAATTTATCATGGTAGAGATTATGATACATTTACTAAAAATAAAGATGTAAGAACTGCAAGAATTTGTGAAATATCAGTTGATAAAGAAAAATTAGAAGTAATAAAAAGATAATTTGGAAAAGGAATAATAAAATGAAAAAATATAATAAGCCATTAATTAAAGAAATAATAATTAAAATAGAAGATATAGTTTTATCTTCAGGTTTAACCAAAACTGAAGAAACAAAAGATATTTATAATTTTGATGAAACATTATAGAGGGAGAACTAAAAATGAAAAAACAATTAATTTTTTTATTTAGTACTTTATTAATGATAAGTATTGTTAGTAATAATCAAAAAAATAATCAAGAAATATTAAATGAAACAACAACAATAAAAAATAATGATACTAAAATTAAATTACTTCAAAATAATCAAGAAAATACAGTAAATGACTATCAATGTTCAAAAATATTTACTCAATATGGTAAAGATGCTGATAATGAATATTTAAGATTTGCAATTGCTATAAAAGGTGATGTAAATTCAGTTAAATATACAAGAGTAATTAGTTCTATAGATAACCAAGTTGAACCAATTAAAATGTTTTCAGTTAATTGTCTTTATAATGGAATAAAAAATGGTGATGAAATTTCTTATTATAGTGATAATGGAGAACTTGTTAGTGAAAAAACTGATTATTATTGGGCATGTTATACAATAAAATTTACAAATACATCTAAATATAAAGATAAAGATATATCAGTTTTTGTTTCAATTAATGATGAAGAAAGAAGCTCGGCAACAAAATCTTTAAATGAAGAAAAAAATAATGCTCAAAAATATGATGTATGGGATGGAATAACTGAAAATGATTTTACAAAATCAGAAGGTCAAAACGCTGATACTTATGGAACTGAAAATGATCCATACTTAATTAAAACTTCCAACGATATGGCTTTTTTTGCTAATGAAGTAAAAAAAGGTAATGGATTTGATGGTAAATATATAAAATTAACAAAAGATTTAGATATGACGAATCCAAAGTTTACTGGAATTGGAGATGGTGATTTAGTAAACGGAAAATGGTCTACAAAAGAATTTAAAGGAAATTTTGATGGAGATAATCATGATGTTAAATTGTGCGTTAATAAATCATATATGGCAGGCTTGTTTAATGCAAGTTCGGGTACAATTAAAAACGTTTCTACATCTGGTATTGTTTGCACTCAAAATAGAGTAGCTGGTGGAGTAGTAGGTTATTTAAATGGTGGAACAGTAGAAAATGTTACAAATAATGCATTTGTTACTGGAAAATTTAAAGAAACTGATATTTTAGCTGGTAAAGGACATATTGGAGGTGTTATTGGATTGTTACAAACTGGTTCAGTATCTAATTTAACAAATAATGGATTTGTATATGGGTATGTAGCAAAAAAAGATGCTAAACAGCAAGGTGTAGGTGGAGTAATAGGAACAATAGAAGCAAATGCTACTGCAATAAATGATTTAAAAAATTATGGATATGTAAGAAATGAAGGCTTTTGTACTGGTGGGACAATAGGCATTATAAGAAGAAACAATATTGAAATAAAAACTTTAACAAATGAAGGTGTTATATCTGGAAAAGAAGGCACTGGTGGAGTAATAGGAATATTGAATTTTTCTAAAGTTAAAATTGATGGTGCAATAAATAAAGGTTATGTTAAAGGTACAAGTTATGTTGGTGGTATTATGGGAGGACTTGGATATACTGATAATATTTCATCAACATTATCTAATGCGATAAATGAAGGTGTTGTTGAGGCAACTGTAGAATATTCTTTAGGTGGATATAGGTGTGGTGGTATAGTTGGTATGGTAAGAGGAGAATCTAAATTAGACAATTGTATTAATAAAAATAATGTTAAAGTTGATGGCATAGTAACAAAAGAAAATGGAGATGCTAATAATAAAAGAGTTGGATATATTGTTGGTTTTTTGGTAGATACTGCTATAGTAAGTAATTGTACAAATGAATATGTAAATAAATAAGAAAAAAAGTTCTACTTTAATTGGTAGAACTTTTTACTTTCTCAAGATTAATGGTTTTAGCGTATTCAGTTGGTGCTACACCAATTTCTTTTTTAAAAGTTTTAGAAAAGGTGTATACACTTGAAAAACCTACTAATGTCGCAATGTCACTAATGGAAGAGAAATCTCCTATTAGTAATTCTTTTGCTTTATCTAAACGTATTTTTTTAAGATATTTAATAGGAGCAACTTTATAAATTTTATAAAATAGTTTTCTAAAATAAACTACTGAAATGCCACATAATTTTGCTAAACTTTCATTTGATATATCAATATCATCATAACTGTTAAGCATATATTTCATGGCAGGTTCAATGGATTTAATCATGTATTTAGGAACATAAATGTCTTCAAAATTTGTCATTGCTTTTGATATTATTTCATAAAATAATGATTTACATTTTAAAATATAATTTTTCTTTTTTGAATTCCAAATATTGGCCATTATGGTAAACAATTTTGCTATTTCTTGTTCATTTTGAATGTTTAATTGGATTGGATAAAAATCAAATAATTGGTTATCGAAATCGGCATCAAATTCTATCATTATACATTTACCTAATTTTTCACAATACCATGTATAATTGGTGTTTTTAGATATAATTAATAAAGTATGGCAATCAGAAATATATTCTTTATTATTACATTTATAAATTGTGCTTCCTTCTATTTTTAAAGCTAAAGCGTATGTAAACCTTCCTTTACGAATGACAACTTGATTATTTGTTTTGTTAATTGTGTTAACTGCTAAGATTTTATAAAGTACTAAATTGGATAAATCTAAATTATTCTTTTTCATAATTTTTCTCCTATTTATATAAATATAATAACATGAATTTTTTAATAATAAAGATAAAATTTCGTATCAAATTTGATAAATAATATCATTATTAACATTTACAATAAAGCGCTTCCAAAATATACTCTCTTTAGGAGAGTAAGTTTATGGGTAAAATTAAAGTCGGAATATATGGAATTGATCATAATCATTGTGCTGCTAAAGTAATGGAAATGCGTTCGATGAATGATTTATTTGAAATAGTTGGTGTATATGCTGAAAATGAAGAAGTAAAAAAAAGACGTGGGATAGATAAATGCTATAATGGTTTAAAATTTCTTACTGAAGAAGAATTGTTTAATATCAAAGATGTAGATTTGATGCTTGTTGAACCCGCTGTAGAAAATCTTGTTAAATTTGGACAGAAATGTATAGATAGAGGCTATCATATTCATTTAGATAAACCTGCTGGAATTGATTTAGAAGAATTTAAACATTTATTAATGAGTGCTAAAGAAAAGAATTTAATTATTCAAATGGGGTATATGTATAGATATAATAATGCAATTAAATATACATTTAATAAAATTAAAGAAGGATTTGTTGGAACTCCATTATCTATTGAAGCTTCTATGTCAACGGGATTAAATGTTGATTTCAAAAAAAGATTGATGTCATATAATGTTTTAGCTCCATCAATGTATATATATGGTTGTCATTTAATTGATTTGATTGTATCTATACTTGGTAAACCAAAAAGAGTTATTCCTTTTAATAAAAAAACTGGAATTGATAATCTTGATTTAGAAGATAGTGGATTTGCTATTTTAGAATATGATAAAGGAATAGCAACTGTTAAAATTAATTGTTCAGAAATTAATGGCTGGGAAAGAAGAGAATTTACTGTTTGTGGAGAGCAAGGAACTATTATGGTTCAACCAATAGAAACTCCTTCTAAAGTAGTGATTTGTAATAAAGAATATGCTAAAGCATGGAATTGCTGTGGAAAAGAGGTGGAAATAGAACCTCAAAATGGAAGATATATTGATCAATTTAAACACCTATATAGAATGATAAACAAAGAAGAACAAAACCCATATTCTTATGAACATGAATATTTAGTTCATAAATTAACTCTTGAAGCTTGTGGATATTGTTTCGATAAATAATATATGGTGGTTAATAATTCGGTTAGTAATGAAAAAAATAATACAATTAAAATTATTATAATAAGTCTTATAGTTATGGCTTTATGGGGGTCTTTATATCCATTCGTGCAATGGGGATTTAAAGAATTCTCCTTAAAAACAGATTTTGTTCCTGATTTAATTTTATTTGCAGGGTTAAGATTTTCTCTTAGTGGCTTTATTTTATCTTTATTCACAATAAAGAATAAAGAATATAAAGCATTAAAAAATAAAAATAATCTTATTGGAATTTTATTTGTTGGTTTGTTTGCTATTATTCTTCATTATTCGTTTACTTATATAGATTTATCAAAAAATAATAGTGCTTCAACGGCATTATTAAAACAATCTGGTGTATTAATATTTGTTTGTTTCTCGTTCTTATTTATTAAAGAAGAAAAATTCTCTATTTTAAAATTATTAGCAGCGTTAATAGGAGTAGCGTCAATAGTTATAGTTAATATGGATGCATTTAAAATTAAATTTGATATAGGTAGCATTTTAGTAATAGGTGCAAGTTTTTGTACAGTAATATATAATGTTGTATATAAGAAATTTATAAAAGATGTTTCTCCTGTAGCAGTAACTGGTTATTCTCAATTGTTTGGTGGGATAGTGCTCTTAATAATAGGTTTATGTTTTGGTGGAAGGTTGAGAAATATAACTATTACAGGAATGTTTATATTAATTTATTTGGTGATTGTTACAATTATCAGTTATTCATTATGGTATTCGGTGGTTAAAAAATATGATTTATCAAAATTATTTATTGTAAAAATGTCTGAACCGTTATTTGCAGCAGTAATATCTGTTTTGTTACCACTTAATAGTAAAATTACTGTAGAACATTTAATTTCATTTTTGTTAGTCAGTATAGCAATATTATTAAGTAATTTACAAATTAAAAAGAAAGATATAGTTAAGGAGGAAAAAGAACATGAAAGCAATGTTAGTTGATAAAAATAAAAATCTTGTTTGGAGTGAAGTCAAAGATCCTATCTTAGAAGAAGATAAAATAATTGTTAAAATATATGCAGTGGCTTTAAATAGAGCAGATTTACTTCAAAGAGAAGGAAAATATCCTTCACCTAAAGGTTGGCCAGCTTGGATGGGATTAGAATTATCTGGAGAAATTATTGAAATGGGTAAAAAAGCTCAAGAAAATACTAATTTTAAAGTTGGTGATAAAGTATGTGCTTTAGTTGGTGGAGGAGCTTATGCAGAAAAAATAGCTATTCCTTATCAATTAGTACTTCCTGTTCCGGAAGGCTTAACTATGGAAGAAGCAAGTGCAATTCCTGAAGCTTATGTAACTTCTTATTTAAATTTATTTGAAGAAGGAAAACTTCAAAAAGGACAAATTGTTTATATTGCTGCTGGTGCAAGTGGACTGGCAAGTGCTGCAATACCTATGGCTAAAGCTTATGGGGCAACTGTAGTAACTAGTGTAATGACTAATGAAATAAAAGAAAAAATTAATCATTTAAATGCTGATTATGTTATTGTTCAAGAAAAAGAAAGTATTCCAGAAGTATTTAAAAGATTTGAAGAAGAAGGGCACCCTATTAATGTAGCAATGGATTGTTTAGCTGGTAAAGATATGGGAGAAGCTCTTAGTTATATGGCTAGAGGTGGATATTGGGTTATAATTTCAACTTTAGCAGGTGTTACTAGTGAAATACAATTAAGACCAATTTTAACTAAAGGCTTACATTTAGTTGGTAGTATGTTAAGAAATCGTAGTAATGAGCAAAAAGAAAAATTACTAAAAAATTTACAAAGAGATTTCTTTAAATATTTTAAAGATGGAACAATTAAACCATCAATATATAAAATATTAGATATTGCTCAAGTAGAAGAAGCACATAATATTTTATTAACAAATAAAAATGTTGGTAAAGTTGTCTTAAAAATAGGTTAGTTTTATGAAAAAAAGATTTATAAAAAACTTAATGTTAATTTTGTTTGGATTAGTTATAACTAGTTGCGGACAAACTTCTTTTACTAAAAAGATTTACCATGATCTTATTCTTAACGAAACAGAAAATGGTAGTTTTCAAATTATTAAAAAAGGAGAAAATGTTACTAAAGCTTGTGAAAATGACTTATTATTTGTTAGTTGTGTTAGTGATACAGGATATAAAGTTGATGAAATAAAAGTTAACAATAATCTTATTGATAATGCAACTTTTGTTATGCCTAATCAAAATGCTAATATTAGTGTAAAATTTACTCCAATTATTTCTAATATTGTTATTGATGATGTAGTAGGTGGTACAATTGTTTGTGATAAAAAAAGTGCTCAATATGGAGAAGAAGTAAATATTAGTGTTACACCTGATTTTGCTTATTATGGTATAGAAAGATCATTATCTATTAATAATTCAGAAATATATAAAAGGCGTATATATTCAACAACAACAGTTAAATTTATTATGCCAGATACTGATGTAAAAATAAGCATGCGTTTTGCTAAAGAGAATTTGAATTTTGGAAAAACTTTTGGTGATTTTGATGCTCAAACAAAATCATTTAATTCTGATAAATGGGATTATTCTTTAGATGATGAAAATAATAAAAAAACATCTATTACTTTATCTGGAAGTGGAGACGCAAATAATAAAAGAGATGCAGGATTTACTTATTTCCATACTGAAGAAAAATATTTTTATTTTTCAACAGCACTTTCTATTTCTAATTATGAAAATATAACTAATACTTATGAAAATAGAGTAGGTATTTTCTTTGGAGATCAAAATAAATTAGCTACTATTGGTTACTATTTTAAAAAATATAGTGCTAATACAAATATGATGGTTGGAAGAAAATATGCTTCACTTAGTTATAAAACTGGTTCAAGAAGTGTAATTAGTGGTTATCAAACTGTTATGGGTGGACCAACTGGTGATCCAACTTCAGATAAATTTAATGGAAATGATGTTTCTATTAGTTCACATGGTTTAGCTAATATAAAAAATGAAGATTTTAAAAACATCATTATGAGAATGGGGTTAGTTTATGATGGCATAAATAAAAAAATACATATTTTATTAACAGATTTTGATACTGATAAACTTGTTTATGTTAGAACAATTAATTCATTAGATACTAAATGGTTTAGTGTTAATGAAGATGGGTCGGTTAAATTTGGTTTGTATGCTGAATCTGCATTTACAACGACATTTACATTCTTTGATTATGAATTTTCTAATGATAAATCATTTATTGAAGAAAAATATCCTAATATTAAGGAGGCGTAGCAATGAAAAATAATTTATTAACAAAAATTGGCTTAATTATATGTTCATTATTTATGACTTCTTGTAATAATAACACTTCATGGTTTAAATTTTATAATAATGATAGACAAGAATTTAATACAAATGTATTTTATGGCAATGTGAAAACAATGCAAGGAGCAGATCCATCATTAATTTATGTTGAAGAAAAAGAAAATGATTCTGATAGTGGATATTATTATGCTTATGTAACTGCTACTTCTACCATTAATGCTTGGAGAACTAAAGATATGACAAATTGGCAATTTTTAGGAGCGGTATTTAGACCTAATTTAGATACTCATTGGGGATATTTAAATTTCTGGGCACCAGCAGTTCATTATGATGAAAAAGATCAAACATATTATATGTATTATAGTGCTACATGGAAAAAATATTCTTCTTCTCATTATATTTCTTTAGCTACAAGTAAATCACCAATGGGACCATTTAATGAATATCATAATGGAAATGAACCATTAATTAATTTTAAAAATATTCCTTCTAATCATCCTTTATTTGAATATCATTCACCTGAAAGTGGAATAGAAAATGGATATTTTTCTGCTATTGATGCTGAACCATTTGTTGATCCAGTTGATAACCAAAAATATTTATTATTTACTCATGATAAAGGAGCTGGATATACAAGTTCATCAACATATATTATGAAAATGAATGATTGGTGGGATGCTGATTATAATAGTGTTACTTGCATTTCTCAAACAGGTATTACTTCTATTGGTGGAAAAAATGAAATTGATGAAGGCACAGTTAATGAAGGACCATTCATGCTATATCATGATGGATTATATTATTTAACTTTTTCTGTCAACACTTATTTAGAATCAACATATCAAGTTAGACAAGCAGTTGGTAAATCACCAATGGGACCATTTACTAAAATTGATGTTGATAAAGGTGGAACAATTATTACTACTGATGGATTAAATATTTACACTAATTCATCAGGACATCATTCTTTTATTAAAGTAGGCGATGAATTATATATTAGTTATCATACTTTTTTAAATGATAGTGATATTGTTGAAGCAAGAAAAATTAGATTTGATAAAATATCATTTATTGTTAATCAAGATGGAGTACCTGTTATTTATGCAAATGGACCTACTGTTACTCTTCAACCATTACCATCATTAATTAGTGGTTATAAAAATAAAGCTATAGAAGCTTCTATCAAAGCTACTAATGTCGATAAAAATAGTAATATTTATTGGTTAAATGATGGAACAATTAAAATGCATGAAGAATCTTTGGTAGAAGAAACCATTTTTAATAAAGGTAAAAGTGTTATAACTCTTAATTGGGATGAGTATATAACTTCAAAAGCTATCATGGTTTATAATAGTTATGATTTTTATACAAGCTTTACTCAAGTTGATAATATTCGTATTTTTTATAAACATAACAATCAAGAAGGGTATGTTGATACAGGTAATTTAATATTTAATTATGATATATTTTCTGATCAAGATTATAATTGTATTTTTGTAGGATCTTCAGTTGCTATTGAATATCAAGATATGTTAATAAAACAAGTTCAAATTACTATTTCTTCTAGTAAAAATAGTGATAAGATTGGTATTCCAGAAATAGCAGTGTTAGGAAAGTAGGTGAAGCAAATGAATCATAAAAAGAATTTATTTATATTATTTGTATGTTTATTAACATGTGGTTGTTCTTCAAATCCATTTGGTGATTATAATTATAAAAATAATGATCCTATTTCTTATAATCTTAAAGATTTTACTAATGCTGATGGTTTAATTATTGATGGTAAAAAAGAAAATGAATATGGAGAAAAAATTCATAGATTATATTTCAATAATGATATTAATAGCAAAATATATATGGATAGTTATATGTATTTTGGTGAAGAAGGATTGCATTGCTTTGTAGAAGTAAAAGATAATATTATTGCTTATAATAGTCATAGAAAAGTTTATTATAATTCATCTGTTGAGTTATTCTTCAATGATATAAATAAAACATATATTGATAATAAAACAGTACAATATCGTATTGCAGCAGGTGGAAGTTCTACTAAATTATGTGGTGTAAAAAATGCTAGTAGATATACAACATCTTATTTTGATGGACAATTTGCTACTAAATTATATGGTGAATTTAATACTAAAACTTGTGAAGGGTTTAATGTAGAAGTATTTATTCCTTGGTATGAACTAGGTTTTAATGATATTAAAGATGTACAAGGATTAATGTTTTATCCAGCTTATAATAGAGTACCTAGTATTAGTGATAGCGAAACAGCAACATTTAGAATTAGAACTACTAAAGAATTAGCTTTTCAAGCTACACCTCATACATGGGTACCAATCAAAAAAATAGAAAACAAAATTACAAATGTTACTCCTGAAGGGAATTTCTTTGGTCAAAACGGAATGTATTTTCCTAGTTATGGATTTGATATGAGTAAAGATGATATTAATGGAAATGGAGAAATTGTTTTAAATTCAAGATCAGCTTCGTCACTTGCTTTTATTAAAGATTATTCAGGAACTAATTATTATTTTGAAACATTTATTAGTGGTATTGATGGATTAAAGTCTAGTTCACCAAAAATTGGATTAACAACTTATTTTTCTCAAAATAGAATTACTTTATATGTAAAAAAGAATGAAGTAAATAGATGTGGAGTTACTCAAAGATCTAGTGATAATTTAAGTTGGAATTGGACTGTAGAAAAAGGTGGAACTTACACTAATGAAAATTTTGTTAATGAAAATGATGATTTTGTGAAAAATGGAGTAAAACTTGCTTTATATAGAAATAATGATTTACTTTGTTTCTTAGTCAATGACGAATTATATTTTGCTAATACAAATGAAATAGAATATAACAATAAAAAATATGCCCCGAAAGAACAAATTGAACTTCATTCAGTTGAAACTGTTGATGGCTTTACTGAAGATAGCATAATTGGTGTTTGTTCATATGCAGCTACAGGAAAATATAGTAATTATAAATTATTAAAAGAAGAACAAGCAAACGATAAATTTTATAGCCTTATAAAAGAAATGGAGGAAAAACAATGAAAAAACAAGGTTTATTAGTTTCAATGTTAGTTGCGTTAACAGCACTTGTTGGCTGTAATTCAACTGCATCTGGAGAAGATATTTCATTTGATGAAAATGGAAATCTTATGGTTTCAAAAGAAGGTACAAATATTAAAGTTTGGGGATATTGTGATGGTGATGAGAGAAGTAGAATGGAATCACTAGTTGATGCTTTTAATGAAAAATATAAAGCATATAATATAAGTGCTAAATTTGTTCCTTATGCTGCAAGTGGTTGGGAACAAAAAATGAAAACAACTCTTGCTAGTAAAAAAGGTAAAGGACCTGATGTTTTTTTAGCATCTGATGAATATTATAAACAATTTGTTACTTTAGGATTTATGGAAAACTTAGATCCATATATTAATAGTCAATATAAAGAACTTAATATGCAAACTCAAATTAATGATATGTTTGAAGGCGGAGTTGGAAGATATAAATATGATCCAATTACTACTACTTCTACTGGTGAAGGCGCACATTATTATGGAATTCCTAAAGGAACTGGATCGACAGCAATTTATTATAATAAAACATTTTTAGCTAATGCTAAAATTAAAGAAATATCTATTTATGAAAAAGATATTGATACATATAATGCTAAAAATAATACATCTTATCCTAAAAAAGCATATTTCTTATATAGTGATGGTTCTTATTATTTTAATAATAAAATAGAAATGAGTTGGCAAGAATGTAGTGAACTAGCAACTAAATTACAAAATAATCCTTTAAATAAAAAAGCTGGTTGCCAAGATGGATTTTTGACTTCATGGTGGTTTAATTATGGTTATTCAGTTGGTGGAGATTGCATTGAATATTTAGATTCTAGTGATGCTAAATTTAATGGTGGATATTATACTTTTACTTTAGCTGATGCAACAATAAATTATAAAACAAAAGAAAATATAATAGTTAATAATAATTCTTATAACGCTAATGAAATGATTTCTTATGAAGATAAATTTTTCTTAACTGATGATTTAGCAAATAAATGTTTTGTTTTACCTTCTCAAAGACGTGCTTTCAGTGAATATATGTCTTTATCTGGCTTAACTAGTGGAGAAAAAGCTAATCATTATTATGCATCTGAAAAAGGTGTAACTGATATATTTTGGGAATTAATTCCTTATAAACTTAATGGTGGAAAAGAAAGCGGTATTGAAAAAAATAATCAAATTATGAAAAATGAAGTAACTACTTATTCTCCTACTGATAGTGAAAAATATGGTACTTCTCAAGTTAAAATTATGAATAAAGGTATTTCACCAAATCCTGCAACTTTTACTACTGATGGTAGAGCAGGTTATTTCTCTAATAAACATGTTGCTATGTTAGTTGATGTTCGAGCATGTGTTCAAGATTTTCGTGATGCTATGGATGATGGAACATGGGATGTAGCCCCAATGCTTGTATATAAAGAATTTGATGAAAACAATAATGTTACTGTTGAAGGTGTTAAAGGCGCTCATAGTGGATCTAATGCATGGTGTGTATGGAGTAATTCTTCTATTAAAAACGCTGCTTATTTATTTACTAAATTTGCTACTACTGAAGAAGGGCAAAAAATTCTTGCTGAGGCTGGAACTATTATTCCAAATCAAAAATCAATTGCTAATGATTTAGTAAAAGCTGATGTTGAAAAAGGAAAATCACCTCAAAATCTTGAAATATTTATTGATGGAGCAGAATATCAAACTCCTGGAGACTGGTGGTATTTAAAAGATGGAGATTGGATTGATTCAGAAGGATGCTGGGCAAATTATTTGAACCAAACTGTTCGTAATTATAAAGCAACTTTAGCTGGATTTTATAGTACTAATGATTATTCTGGAACTTTTGATAGATTACTAAAATATACTGAAAAATAGGAATTTATATTATGGAACTAATTAAAAAAAAGAAAAGTAAACAAAAAATAACTGATGAAATAACAGGTACCTTATTTACTTCAATTCCTATTATTGGATTAGTTATCTTTACATTTATTCCACTTATAATGGCTGTTATTATGTCTTTTATGGATATGCCAGGAATGAACTTTGATGGAGCAGAATTTTATGAATTTGGTGATTTATTTCATAATTATAAAATAGTTTTTAATGATGAATATTTCTATAAAGCTTTAAAAAATAACTTTATATTATTTTTGGAATTACCAATATCAATAATTTTGTCGATTATTATTGCTGAATTATTATCTAAAAAAGTGAAATTTACTAAAGTATTTAAAGTTATATTGTTTATTCCTTATGTGTGTTCAGTAGCTGCAACAACATTTATGTGGAATTGGCTGTTGGATGGTAATTATGGTTTAGTTAATAAAATTTTTGGATTAGATATAGCTTGGTTTGCAGATCAGCAATATTTTGTTTGGGCGATTATGATTATGGGATTATGGTCTGTCAGTGGATATAGAATTTTATTATTTACAGCGGCAATTACTAATGTTAATACTTCTTTAAAAGAAGCTGCTAAAATTGATGGAGCAAATCCTATTCAAGTATTTTTTCATGTAACAATTCCATCTATTACACCAACTATATTTTATGTTTTAGTTATGGGATTAATTGGTATATTCCAAGAATTTACTAGAATATCTGTTATTAATCCTGGTGGAGAAAGATGTATGACAATTGTTTTCTATATTTTTAATAAAGCTTTTAGAGGGTCTCCTCAAATGGGTGTAGCATGTGCTGCTAGTATGATTCTTGCTTTATTTATTTTCTTATTAACAAGACTTAATTTCTTCTTCTCAAGAAAGTGGGTGAATTATGATGTTGACTAATACATTATCTACTTCTAAAAAAAATAATAAAAAGAAAAAATCTGTTACAAAAAAAGTATATTTAACTCTTATTTATGCAGGATTAATATTTGCTTCATTAGTGGTAATTCTTCCTTTCTTGATTATTGTTATTACATCATTTAAAACAAAGTCAGATGCAATGTCAGATACTTTTACTATTATTGGTGCGAATGATGGATTTTCTATTCAAGGATATAAAGAAGTATTTAATTATGTTAATAGCAATGGTGTTCCTTTGATTATAACTGGCCTTTTAAATACTTTATTAGTTTCTGTTGTACCAACCCTTGTATCTTTATTTTTCTCAGCTTTAGCCGCTTTCGCTTTTGCTAAAATTAAATTTAAATTTAGTAAATTATTCTTTAATATTTTAATATTTACTATGATGATACCTGGTACCATATTATTAGTTCCTCATTATTTAATGTATGATTCATTTGGTTGGATTGATACATTTTTACCATTAATAATTCCTGGATTATGGGGAAGTGCATCTACAATATTTTTCTTAAGACAATTTATGTATGCAATTCCTGATAGCTTAATTGAATCAGCTAAAATGGATGGATTATCTTGGTTTAAAATATTTATTAAAATTATTTTACCATTAATAGTGCCTGCTTTATTAGCACAAGGATTATTATCATTTATATCACATTATAATACATATTTAGGCCCATATATTTATTTACAAGATCCTGATATGTTTACTCTTCAACTTGTAGTAGCTAACTTTAAAGATTTTGCAGGTAAAAATTATCCATCTATAATGGCATGCAGTATTTTAACAATCACACCTATTTTAATTATTTATGCAATCTTTCAAAATTATTTTGTTGAAGGTATTGCAACAACTGGAATGAAATTATAAGGAGTATCATTTATGGCAACATTAAAATTTGTTAATATTAATAAAATTTATGATAACAATGTACAAGCTGTTTTTGACTTTAATTTAGAAGTTCAAGACAAAGAATTCATTGTTTTTGTAGGACCTTCAGGATGTGGTAAATCTACTACTCTTAGAATGGTTGCAGGTTTAGAAGAAATCACAAGTGGAGATCTTTATATCGATGATAAATTAGTTAATAATTTAGAACCAAAAGATCGTGATATAGCAATGGTTTTCCAAAATTATGCTTTATATCCACATATGACAGTTTATGAAAATATGGCTTTCAGTCTTAAATTGAAAAAAATTCCTCGTGATGAAATTGCTCGTCGAGTGGAAGAAGCTGCTAATATTTTAGGCTTAAGTCAATATTTAAATCGTAAACCAAAAGCTTTATCAGGTGGTCAAAGACAAAGAGTTGCTTTAGGTAGGGCTATTGTTAGACACCCTAAAGTTTTCTTAATGGATGAACCATTAAGTAATTTGGATGCTAAACTTCGTGTTCAAATGCGTACAGAAATTGCTAAAATTCATAAAAAAGTAGGCGCAACAACTATTTATGTTACACATGATCAAACTGAAGCTATGACAATGGCAAGTAGAATTGTGGTTATGAAAGATGGTTATGTTCAACAAATAGGTACTCCTAGAGAAGTATATAATATGCCTGCTAATGTTTTTGTTGGTGGCTTTATTGGTAGCCCTGCTATGAATTTCTTTAAAGGAAAATTGTCTAAAAATAGTTTTATTATTACTGATGAAAATAATCAAGAAACAAAAATAGTTTTAGATAAAGAAAAAGTAAAAATTCTAAATGATTTTATTAAAGATAAAGAAATAAAAATCAATCAAACTTTTGAAGAAAATTTAAACTCATTAAATAATGAATATGAAGAAGAAAGAAATAAATTAGTTAATCAAAATATTCCTCAAGAACATAAAAAGAAATTAGAAGCTAGAGAGAAGAATATTGAAAATCTTGATGTGAAATATAAAGAAGAGAAAGATAATTTAACTAATGAACATGATTTACAACTTAAAAATCTTCATGAAATAATATTAGGTGTAAGACCAGAAGATATTTATGTTGAAAATGATATCAATAATAAAAATCCAAGTACAACAATTAATATTGAATGTGATGTAGCAGAATTATTAGGCCATGAAACAATTGTTTATGGTTATATTGGTGGACAAAGAGTTGTTATTAAAACAAGTTCTGCTAATGAAATTAGTCAAGGTGATAAATTAATTTATCAATTTGATATGAATAAAGTTCATTTCTTTGATCCTACAACTACAAACCGAATTTAAAAAGGAGTTTATAATGAAATTAGCGATATTTGAAACTTTTTCTACTAGTGATGAAGATAGTAAAGATCAATCATTACACCCTGTTAAGGTGAAAACAAATGTTGATAATTGTACAAGAATTGTATTAAATTATTTTCATAATAATTCTTATTATAATATTAAGAATGAACAAGATTACAATGAGATATTTGGCATTTTAGATGATTATGAAACTACTATTCATTTAATAAAAGAATTAGATGGAAAAATAACTATAGGTATTTCTATTTATTCTCCTTTTCACCGCGGTAGAACAAGAAGTAGGGTAAAACTAATTAATAAAGATATGAAGGAGTTGTTTAAAAATTATTTATGAAAATAAAATCAATATATGATGAATCGTTTAAAAAATATGGAAAAATAATTAATTATCCATTCAATAAAACTTTAGAAATTTTGAAAACAAAACCATGTTTAGATAAAATAATTTATAAAGCTAGCGATGAAGAATTAGAAAGTACAGAAGAATTTGATTTTGCTAGTAAAAATATGTTTGGATATATGCCTATTCAATTTGGTTATTGTTCTGGACACAATAAAAGTGTTTATTGTTTAGAATATCATAAATGTAGTGAAATTAATGTTGCTAATGAAGATTTTATTTTAGTATTAGGAAAAGTCGAAGATATTGTTGATGGTAAATATGATTCTAAAAATTTAGAAGCTTTTTTAGTTCCTAGCAAAATTGCTGTTGAAATTTATTCTACTACATTACATTTTGCTCCATGCCATGTTAAACAAGGTTTTATCATGCTTGTAGCTCTTATAAAAGGCACTAATGTTGGAAATGTTAATTCTTCTTTTGATTCAATGCTTTATGCTACTAATAAATGGTTATTAGCTAGAGAAGATTCTTATGAAGCAAAAAATAAAAATGCTCATATTGGATTAATTGGTGATTTAATTCGAATAGAATGATTTATGAAAGAATATGATGTAATTGTTTGTGGTGGAGGTATAGCAGGCATTAGTGCAGCTTTAGCTTCTTCTAGAATGGGACAAAAAGTATGTTTAATTGAAAGAAATGCATTATTAGGTGGATTATCAACTAGTGGATTAATTCATTGGTATGAACCATTATGTGATGGCTTAGGACATCAATTAATTAATTCTAATGCTGAAGAATTATTAAGATATGCAATTAAATATGGATATCATACTCTGGAAGATAGTTGGCTATATAAAAATAATGATAAACATGAAACTAGATATGCAACATGGTTTGATCCTAATTTATTTGCGCTTTCTTTAACAAATTTATTATCTAATGAAAATGTAGATATATATTTTGAAAGCCAAATAAGTGAAGTGCATGTGATAAATAATCTTATTTCTAAAATAGATATTTATACTATTGAAGGGAAAATGACACTTGTTGGAAAAACATATATTGATGCGACAGGAAGTGCATATATCTTTAAACAAGCTAATTTAGAAACAAGAAATGGATTGAATTATTTAACTTATGTTACTTCAACTTATAAAAATGGATTAAAAAAACCAGTATTTCAATATTCTGGAGCTTCTTTAAGTGGATATAATCATCCTCAAGAATTACATTATTTTACTAATGCTAACCAAAAAGATATTAATGAATATATTTTGTTGGGTCAAAAATTGTGCTTAAAAGAATATGAAGAAGGTAAATTTAATGATATATCTATGATACCTTCAATGAATCAATTAAGAAAAATATCTACTATTGTTGGTGATTATCAATTATCAAAAAAAGATTTATGTAAACATCAAAAAGATTCTATTGGTGTAATTGGAGTGTTTAATAAAATTGGTGAATGGTATGAATTACCAATAGGTATTTTGACTAATAATAAAATAAAAAATCTTTTTGCAGCTGGTAGAATTGTTTCATGTTTAGATGATGAAGCATGGGAAGCTACTAGAGTAATTCCAGTGTGTGCATTAACTGGAGAAGTAAGTGGATATTTAACTTATATATATAATAATAATCTTAATATTAATGAGATTTATAAAATATTAAAAGAAAAGAAAATAAGACTTCATTATTAAATGAAGTTTTTTTCTAAATAAAAATATAAGATTTTTAATAAACAAACAACATACTTGTAAATGTTGTTAACTTTTGCTAAGATTAAAATATGGAAAACTTATATGATTTAATTAATAAAAAAAATAATTTACCTCAAGGAAGAATATATAAAAAAAATATAAAAGGTAAGACATATTTTTATCATCAATTTTCTAATCAAGGGAAAAGATGTTCTAAAATTATAAAAAGAGAAGATTTTGATGAATTAAATAAACAAATATTAGAAAGATTAGAAATTGAAAAACAAATAAAAGAAATTCTAAAAAATGGTAATAGAGATATTGTTTTATCTAAGTCAGCAAGAGAATTAACTGGATATGTAATGAAAGAAGATAAAGTTGTTGCTGAATTTAATCAAGGAAATTTAATTTCTTATAATGAAGATCTATGTCCTTTAATTATTAAAAGAACTAAAAGATTAGAACCATTTTTAAAATATCGTTCAATTGATAGTGGAAGAACTAATTCACGAATTTTAAAAAAAATTTTAAATATAAATATTAAAGATAATAATTTGATTTCTTTATGTTCTTATGCGGCTTCTATTAGTGATGATTATTGGTTTAAACCTAAACATTCTAAATTAAAATATAAAGATATTGCTTTTAATAATGACATGCTATTTGATACATCTTTAAAAGGTTTAATATCTATTTATCCAAATAAAATAATATTAACACCAGAACTTACAACTAACGGTAGTTATGAAAAAGGTTGGAAAAATAATAATGGTGTTTGGTGGCTTTATAAAGTTGGCGATAGAAATGAAATATTTTCTGAATTGTTTTATTCTCGATTATTTGAGAAATTAAATTTACCAACTGCTCATTATGAATATGATGGAAAATATATATTATCTAAAAATTTTGCTGAAAAAGAAAATTTTGAACCGATGGTTGCTCTTGTTGGCGATGATGAAGATTACAAAACAATTTATCATGAATTAAATAAAATTAATCATGATATAGCTTTATCTTATTTAAGATTATGTTTTTTTGATGTTGTTTTAAATAATGTTGATAGACATAATGAAAATTGTGGAATTATGAGAGATAAAAAAACAGGTAAAATTGTTTCTTTAGCGCCTAATTATGATGATAATTTATGTTTAATTAGTAGGATAGAAACGTTACCATTGTCTACAAATGAAGGCTTTTTAAAAATGTTTGTTTCTTTTATAAAAAATAATGAAGAAATCAAAAAAGCTTATCAAGAAATTGATCTTCCTTCTATTAACAAAGATATAATTGAAGAAGTTTTGAATGAAATAAATTTTGATGTAGATAGAAAGAATATTATTTCTTATATATTATTAAGATATAAAACTTTAATTGATTTAATAAATAAATAACATAATTGTAAATGTTGTTAACTTTATATTTAATAATATAATCTAAATGTATTTATATGATTATATTTTAAAATTTAATATATATTTGAGTTTTCATTATAAATTAATATATATAACATTGAAATTAAATGTTAATTTGTATTAAAATATAAATGCAATAATTATTGAAATAATTATGTATTGGAGAGCCTTTATGAAATTAATGATAATTAATGGACCTAATTTAAATATGTTAGGAATAAGGGAAAAAAATATTTATGGTGTTGTTTTATATGATAAATTAGTTGAATTAATTTATTCTTGGTGTAAAGAAAAGAATGTGGAATGTGAAATTTATCAATCTAATCATGAAGGTGATTTAGTTGATAAAATACAAGAAGCTTATTTTTGTAATTATGAAGGAATTATTATTAATCCTGGCGCTTATACTCACACATCTATTGCTATTTTAGATGCTTTGAAAGCTACTGATTTACCTACAATAGAAGTGCATATAAGTGATATTAATAATAGAGAAGAATTTAGAAAAAAATCTTACATAAGAGATTATTGTTTTGAATCTATTATTGGCCAAGGAATAGAAGGATATCATATAGCAATTAATGAAATGATAAAGAAAATTAAGGAGAAGTAAATATGATTATTACAATTAAAGAAAATGCTTCTGAAAGTACAATTAAAGCTTTAGAAGACTATGTTCAATCAAAAAATTTAATGTTAGAAATTGCTCAAGGTAACAATATGAGAATTGCTATTGTTATTGGAGATACATCATTACTTGATGATAATGCAATTAGATCTTTTGATTGTGTTAGTGATATTAAAAGATTAACTCATCCATATAAATTGGTCTCAAGAGATTATCAAAAAGAAGATACAGTTATTGATGTATGTGGAATAAAAATAGGGCAGCATGAAAAAATAGTTATGATAGGTGGACCATGCTCAATTGAAAGTGAAGAGACTGCAATTGAAATTGCTCAAGGAGTAAAAGAAGCTGGTGGTACTATATTTAGAGGTGGAGCATATAAAGCAAGAACTTCTCCATATTCATTCCAAGGTTTAAGAGAAAAAGGTTTAGAAGATTTAGCTAAAGTAAGAAAAATTGTAAAAATGCCAATTGTAAGTGAAATTTTATCAACTGATCAATTGGATGATTTTGTTAAAAATGTAGATATAATTCAAGTTGGTGCTAGAAATATGCAAAATTATGAATTATTAAAAGCATTAGGTAAAATTGATAAACCTATTTTATTAAAAAGAGGATATGCTGCTACTATTGAAGAATTATTAATGGCAGCTGAATATATATTAGTTGGTGGAAATAAAAAAGTTATTTTATGTGAAAGAGGTATAAGAACTTTTGCTAAAGCTACTAGAAATACTCTTGATATTTCTGCTGTACCATATATTAAAAAAGTTTCTCATTTGCCAGTTATTGTTGATCCTTCTCATGGTACTGGTAAAAGAGATTTAGTTGAGCCAATGACTTTAGCCGCAATAGCAGCAGGAGCAGATGGAGTTATGATAGAAGTACATAATAATCCACAATTTGCTTGGTCTGATGGTGCTCAATGTGTTAATTTTGCTGAATATAATAAAATTGTTGAAAAAGCAAGATTAGTAGCAAAAGCTGTTGGAAGGGATATTTATTAAAATGAATCAAGTGGTTAAAGAATTTATCCCTAAAGGGAAAATTACTTTACCATTTTCTAAAAGTTATTCTCATAGAGCAATAATTACTGCATTTATTGCAAATAAAGGTGCATGTTTAAAAAATGTTAATTTTTGTGATGATGTTAAGTGTACTTTAAATGCAATAAAAAAATTAGGTGGTAAATTTAATGTTAATGATAATGAGATAACTTTTTTTTCTAGTGAAAAAAATTACCCAAATGAAATTATTATTGATGTAGGCTCATCAGCTTCAACTTTAAGATTTTTGTTACCTTTTGTTTGTTATCATGTAAAGAAAGTTAAATTTGTTGGCTCTAAAGAATTATTTTCTCGTCCTTTAGATATTTATGAAGAATTATTTAAAAAACAAAATATAAATTATATTAAAGGTGAAAATTATTTAGAAATTAATGATAAAATACAATGTGAAGATTTTATTGTAGATTGTAATAAATCTAGTCAATTTGTGACTGGATATTTATTTTTAATAAGTGATGTAAGTGAGAATCATTATATAAAATTAAATAATATTGAATCTAAACCTTATATTGATATGACTTTAGATGTATTAAAAAAATTTGGTGTTAGATTTATTATTAAAGATAATTTAATAGTTAAAAATTTTGCTGAATTTAATTATTTAAATTATGAAATAGAAATTGATTATTCATCTTTAGCGTATTTTGCGTGTTTAGGTTCTTTAAAAGGTTATGTGAATTGTTCTAATTTAAATTTAATGTCTTATCAAGGTGATAAAAAAATAATTGAAATTTTAATGGATATGGGAGCTAAAATAGATTTTTCATTAGATAATGCAACTTTTTATGAATCATTATTAAGAGGTATAGAAATAGATTTAAAAGATATTATTGATTTAGGACCAATTATATTTGTTTTATGTGCTTTTTGTTATGGTAAAAGCATAATAAAAAATGTTCATCGTTTAGAATATAAAGAATCTAATCGTTTATTAAATATGATTAATGAATTAAAAAAAGCTAATGTTGATATTGCTTATATGGATGATAATGTTATTATTAATGGGAAAGCTAGTTATAATGGTGATTATGTTTTTAATAGTCATAATGATCATCGTATTGCAATGGCTTTAAGTATTTTTAGTGTGATTAATCATGGTAAATGTACTATTTTAAATAGTGAATGTGTAAATAAATCATATCCTAATTTCTATAATGATTTATTTTCTTTAGGAGGAATAGATGAATAATACAATAGTTAGTTTAATTACTGCACCTATTAATGCAGCAGTAGCAGTTATAAGATTATCTGGTGATAATTCATTAGAAATTGCTCAAAATATATTTTCAAGAAAAATAGAAAAACCAAATTATGCTTATGTTGGTAAACTTGTTAATAATAATGAAATTATTGATGAAGTTGTACTAATTTATTATAAAGGTCCTAAATCATTTACTGGTGAAGACGTTATTGAAATATCTGTTCATGGTTCAATGTTAATTGCTAATGAAGTAATATCATTAATTATTTCTAAAGGAGCTAGATTAGCACAAAGAGGAGAATTTTCTTCAAGAGCTTATTACAATAATAAAATTGATTTAATTCAAGCTGAAGCAATTATGTCTATGGTAGAAGCAACTTCTATTGAAGCTAAAAAATTAGCTCTATATTCTCTAGAAGGTGATACATCTAAATTGATTAAACCATTAATTGATAAATTAGCAGATATTCTTTCAAATATTGAAGTAAATATTGATTATCCAGAATATTTAGATATTGAAGAAGTAACTTTTGATAAAGTTAAAAAAGAATGTACTTTAATTAGTAATGAAATAGATAAATTATTAAATCAATCTAAAAAATCTCAATATATTATAAGTGGCATAAAAGTCGCTTTAGTGGGATTACCTAATACTGGTAAATCTTCTTTATTAAATGCTTTTTTAAATCAAGAAAAAGCAATTGTTACAGATATTCCTGGTACCACTAGAGATATAGTTGAAGGAAATATTAATTTAAATGGATTACCTTTACATTTACTTGATACAGCCGGTATTAGAGAATCAAATAATAAAGTTGAACAAATTGGTATTGAAAAATCTACTAAAAGTATTGAAGAAGCAGATTTGGTAATTATGGTTTGTGATGCAAGTAGAGAAATGAATGATGAAGAAAAAGAAATATTATCTAAAATTAAAGATAAGAATTATTTAATTGTTTATAATAAAGCAGATTTAATAAATCATAAAGATGATGATAAATTATATATTTCTGCTTTAAATAAAGATATTACTCCTTTAAAAAATAAAATCTTAAATTTATTTAATTTAACAAGTAAAGATATTACTCCTTCTTTATGTTCTTCTAGACAAATTGGTTTATTAAATAAAGCAAGAGATAATTTAATAAAAGCAAATGAAGATGCTTTAAATAATTTATCAATAGATTTAATCAGCGTTTCTATTAAAGAAGCTTATGATGCTTTAAAAGAAATAGTTGGGTTAAGTGTTAATACTGATTTATCTGAAGAAATATTTTCAAGATTTTGTGTAGGTAAATAAAATGATTTTTGATACTCATTGCCATTTATATGATGATGCTTTTAAAGATGATTTAAAGCAAGTAATAAATAATTCATTAAATAATAATGTTAAATTATTTATGGTACCTAGTGATAATATTGTTAATTCATATAAAGCTATTGATTTAGCTAATGAATATGAATTTATTTATTGTGCAGTAGGGGTACATCCAGAAGAAATAACTTCTTTATCATTAGAAGAAAGTTTAAATATTTTAAAAGATTTAGTAAAAAGTAATTCTAAAATAAAAGCTATCGGTGAAATAGGATTAGATTATTTTTATTATAAAGAAGATAATGATAGAGAAAAACAAAGATTGTGGTTTAAAAAACAAGTAGAATTAGCTAATGAATTAAAATTACCTATTATTGTTCATTCTCGCGATGCATGTGAAGATAGCCTTAATATTTTAAATGAAATTAAACCTTTATATGGATGTGTTTTTCATTGTTTTTCTTATAGTGAAGAAATATTAAATATTATTTTAAAAAGAGGTTATTATATTGGTTTAGATGGACCAGTTACTTATAAAAACGCTTCTAATCCTAAACATATTGCAAGTGTTGTACCTCTTGATAAATTATTATTGGAAACTGATTCACCTTATTTAACTCCTACTCCTCATAGAGGAAAAAGAAATGATCCTAGTGAAATAATATATATTGCTCAACAAATAGCTTTATTAAAAGGAATTTCTTATGATGAATTAACTAAAATATGTTATGAAAATGGAAGGAAATTCTTTTCTATATGAAACCAGTTATTGTTGTAGAAGGCAAAACAGATGTACAAAGATTACAAAATTTGATTAATGCAGATTTTGTTATTTGTAATGGATCGGCTATTAGTGAAGACACTATAAATTATATTGAAGAATTATCTCATACTAGAAAAGTAATTATTTTTACTGATCCAGATTATCCAGGCTTACAAATTAGAAATAAAATATCTAATAGAATAAAAAATGTTTATCATGCTTTTGTCGATAGAACAAAAGCTAGTAATGGTAAAAAATTAGGTATAGCAGAATGTGAAAAAGAAGAAATATTAAAAGCTTTAAAAGATTATGTTTATTTAGGTGAAGAAAAAGATAATATTTCTATGCAAGATTTTATATCATTAGGATTAAGTGGAGATAAAAATTCTTCTTTATTAAGAGAAAAAGTCAGTAAAAAATTATCTTTAGGTTATGGAAATAGTAAAACAATTTTAAAAAGAATTAATATGTTAAATATATCTTTAGATGAATTAAAGGAGATTGTTAATGATTGCAAGTAGAGAATATGTTATTAAAACTATGGTTAGTTTATTAGCTAATCCTAAAAAGAAATATTCACAAAATTTTTTGACAGATTTTGAAACAGTAAAAAAATCATGTTTAGCTTTAAATGATATTAAAACTATTATTGAAATAGGTCCAGGTTTAGGAGCACTTACAGAAGAATTAATTAATTTAAATAAAGAAGTATATGCTTATGAAATTGATAAAACTATGGTAGAACATTTAAATAATTATTTTGCTAATAAATCTAATTTTCATATAATTGAAGGAGATTTCTTAAAACAAGAATTAAATTATAATCAAGAAGTTTCTTTTATTTCAAATATACCATATAGTTTAACAACACCAATTATAGAAAAAGTAATAAAAAGTAAATTAAATATAGATAGTTTTGTTTTTATGTTACAAAAAGAAGCTGGTCAAAGAATAAGTGCAAAAAAAGGTAATAAAGATTATGGACCTTTACCAATTATGCTTTCTTATTTAGGTAAATTAGAAATTGTATGTAAAGTAACTAGAGATAAATTTTTACCATCGCCAAATGTTGATTCAGTAGTTATGAAATTAACATTTAATAAAAATAGAAATTATGATTATGAAAAGAAATTATATAATTTATTAAATAATGCTTTCTTGATGAGAAGAAAAACATTAGCTAATAATTTAAAATCATATTTTAAAGATAAAGATCAAATGTATGATATTTTTTCAAAAATTAATATTAATAAAACTGCTAGACCTGAAGAATTATCATTAAATGATTATCTTAATTTATTAAATTGTATTATTAATTTATAAATTTACTTTGCGTATTTTGTATATTTTAAACACTTGTTACTTTGCGCTTTTTGTATATTTTAAACACTTGTTACTTTGCGCTTTTTGTATATTTTGCCAAATAATTACTTTGCGTATTTTGCATTTTGTGATATATTAATATTGTGTAAAGGAGCTTTAAAAATGGAACTAAAAAGAAAAATTTATGAAAAAATTTTATCTTGGAAAAATACTTCACGTGGCCAAACAGCTTTATTAATAGAAGGTGCAAGAAGAATTGGAAAATCCACTATTGCAGAAAAATTTGCCAAAGAGAATTATAAATCTTATGTTATTATTGATTTTGCTATTGTCCCTAAGAAGATAAAAGATAGTTTTAATGAAAACGCAAATAAGTTAGACATTTTATTTCAAGATATTTCTTTAGAATATAATGTAAGGTTATATAATAAAGAATCATTAATTATTTTTGATGAAGTTCAAAGATTTCCTAAAGCACGAGAAATGATAAAATATTTAGTAAAAGATGGTAGATATGATTATATTGAAACAGGTTCGTTAATTTCAATAAAAGAGAATGTCGAAAATATTGTTATCCCATCTGAAGAAGAAAAAATAAAAATGTATCCATTAGATTTTGAAGAATTTTTAGTTGCGGCTAATGAAGATATATTATTAGATTATATAAAAGATTGTTTCGATAAAAAAATATCTTTAAAAAACGAATTTCATAAAAAAGCAATGCGTTTATTTAATGAATATATTTTAGTAGGTGGAATGCCTCAAAGTGTGGTTAAATATTTTGAAAATAATCGTGATTTTGAAGAATGTGATAATGCTAAAAGACAAATTTTATCTTTATATAGAGATGATATAAAAAAAGCAGAAAAGAAATATAGACTTAAAGTTGCTTCTTTATTTGATAATATACCTAATTATCTTTCTACACATGAGAAAAAAATTTCTTTTAATAAATCAAATAAGAGGATAGATTATTTTGACAATGCATTATTTTGGCTTGATGATTCTATGATGTGTTTGTTGTGCTATAAATGTTTAGATCCTAATGTTGGGTTTGCACTTAATAAAGATGATTCAGCTGTTAAATGTTATTTTTGCGATACAGGATTGTTATTTAGTTTAGCTTTTTCTAAAAAAGAAATCGCTTCTGGCAATTTGTATAAAAATATTATTAATGGTAAAAGTTCTTTAAATAAAGGAATGTTATTTGAAAATGTAGTTGCCCAAGAACTTGTTAGTAAAGAGAATAAATTATATTTTTATACTCATTATTCTGAAGAAAAACATAGAAATGATATAGAAATAGATTTTCTTTTATCTAATGGAAGTAAAACTAATTTGAAAGTTATCCCTGTTGAAGTAAAATCATCAAAAAATTATACTAAAGTTTCTTTTGATAAATTTAAAGAAAAATTTTCTAAAAGAATAGATTATTCTATTATTATTCACCCTAAACAATTTTCTATTGAAGGAAAAAATATTAAAATACCTCCTTATATGACATTTTGCTTTTAATGAACTCTAAAGTTATTAACTCTAAAGTTCATTAATTGAATTTAATTCTTTTCTTAAAGTAAGCTAGTATAGATAAATTTTGTGATTTATATTTAAAAGATTATCTTTTAATGCTTTAATAGGCAAAGTAAATTACATAAATAATAAATTTGATATAAAAGAATTTAATAATTTAGTCACTAGTTCTTATTGTATAGATAAAGAAAATAAATATTTATATGCTTTTTCTAAAAGTGGTTTTACTAATGATTTAATAAAAGAAAATAAATGTTATTTAATTGATATAGAAAAATTGTTTATGTAAATTAGTTGATATATAATTTTTTTGAGGAAAAGAGAATGGATATTATTGAAATTAATCATTTATATAAAAGTTTTGGTAATGTTAAAGCGGTTCAAGATTTATCATTTAAAGTTAAAGAAGGTGAACTGTTTGCTTTTTTGGGGGTAAATGGAGCAGGTAAAAGTACTACAATTGGAATTATATGTGGTGTTTTAAATAAAGATAAAGGCGATGTTATTATTAATGGATTTGATATTGATAATGATATTATGTCAATTAAAAATGATTTAGGAGTTGTATTTCAATATTCAACTTTAGATTTAAGCTTATCAGTTTTAGATAATTTAGCATGTAGAGCAGCTTTATATAATATAACAGGTAAACAATTTAATGAAAGATTAGAAGAAATTAGTAATTTATTAGATTTAAAAAGTATTCTAAAAAGACCTTTAAAAAAATTATCGGGCGGTCAAAGAAGAAGAATAGATATTGCTAGAGCAATATTCCATGAACCTAAAATATTAATATTAGATGAACCTACTACAGGTCTTGATCCTCAAACTAGAAAAACTATTTGGAAAGCTATTGATTATTTAAAAAAAGAAAAAAATATGACAGTATTTTTAACTACTCATTATATGGAAGAAGCAAGTGATGCTGATCATGTTATTATTTTGGATTCAGGTAAAATAGTAGCAGAAGGAACACCTATTTCTTTAAAAAATCAATATTCTGGAGATTTTATAACTATCTATAATCAAAAAGAAGATGTAATAAAAGAATTGAATATGCCTTATGAAAAAATTAATGAAGCATTTAGAATTGAAGTAAGTAATACTAAAGTTGCTACAGAATTGATTATTAAATACCCGGAAATATTTACTGATTATGAGATTGTAAAAGGTAAGATGGATGATGTATTTTTATCTGTAACAGGTAAAAAATTACTTGGAGGCGAAAAATGAAACAACTTTTAGCGTTAATTAAAAGAAATTGTAAATTGTTTTTTAAAGATAAAGGAATGTTTTTAGCTTCTTTAATATCTCCAGCAGTTTTACTTGTGTTATATATAACGTTTTTAGCCAATGTTTATAAAAATACTTTATTAGATTTTGTTCCTAAAGATACTTCTAATTTAATAATTAATGGTATTGTAGGTGGAGAATTATCTTCTGCTTTATTAGCAGTTTCATGTGTTACAGTGGCATTTTGCTCAAATTTATTGATGGTTCAAGATAAAGTTAACGGAACAAGAAATGATTTAACAATTAGTCCAATTAAAGAATCAACTTTAGCGTTTGGATATTATATATCAACTGTTATTGTTACTTTAATTGTTTGTTATGTGTCAATGATTATTTGTTTTATTTATATTGCATGCATAGGCTGGTTTATAACTTTTGTTGATATTTTATTAATAATGTTAGATATATTCTTATTAGTATTATTTGGAACAGCTTTGTCTTCGATTTTAAATTTATTTTTAAAAACTCAAGGGCAAATTTCGGCAGTAGGAACAATTGTCAGTGCAGGATATGGATTCCTATGTGGAGCGTATATGCCTATTTCTTCATTTAATCCAACTTTAAGAAAAATATTATCTTTTTTACCAGGAACATATGGTACATCATTAATAAAAAATCATATGATGCAAAGCGCGATTAATGAAGTTAATGATTTATCTTGGCCTAGTGAAAGAATAGAAGCATTAAAAGATGCTTTAGATTGTAATATTTATTTCTTTGATCAAAAAGTAAGTATAATTATGATGTATTATTATTTAATTGCTTCTATTGTTGTTTTACTTGCGATATATATTGTTCTTAATTTTTATCAAATAAATAGAAAAAACAAATCAAATTAAGTAACAAAGAAGATAAAAGTGTTACATATCTTCTTTTTTTATAGACAATTTTTTAAAAAAAACTAATATAAAGATAGAAAATTTAAATTTTTAAAATAATTTTGAGTGTTTAGATTGTTATAGTAAGTGTAGGAGAGATAAATGAGTATCAATGAAAAGGTAATCTTAGATTTGAAGTTAAAAAAGAAATATGCTTTCGATCTTGTGTATCAAGAATATTATCGATTAGTTTATTACATTGCCTTAGACATCACTAGAGATGAACAAGTTTCACAAGATGTCTTGCAAGAAACATTTATAAAACTAATGAATGATATATCTAATTATCAAGAAAAAGGTAGTTTCAAACAATATTTAGCTTCAATTGCTAAAAGTTGTGCATTAAATGCATATAAAAAAAGAAAGCAAAACAAAGAAACCTTACAAGTGCCATTAGATGCCTCTTATAATGAAGACTATTCTAAATTTGAATTAACTATTACTTTAAATAAATTGCTTAGTCCGGAGGAAGCAAAAATTGTTTATAAGAAAGTTGTTCTAGAAGATAGTTTTCAAAATATTGCCGATGAATTGAATCAAACCTTAGGTGTAATTCAAGCAAAATATTATCGAGCAATGAAGATTTTAAAGAAATATTATGAGGAGGAGAAATTATATGAATAAAGAAGAAAAAAAATATTTATCTGATTTTGAAAAAAAATTTCCTGTACCTGACATGTATTCAAAAATCTCTTCACAAATTGAATTTACAAAGCAAAGGAGTTTATTTATGAATAAGAAAGTTTTATTTGGCTGTTTAGCTGGTGGTTTAGTAGCTGCTTGTGCAATTACTGTATGTGTGTTAGTTATTCCTCAAAATAACGCTACTCCAAAAGCATTAGTTAATGTTGAATTAGGAGAAAAACAAACTACTACTAAGAGTTTAGTTAGATTAGAAAAAGATCAAAATACAAGTGGTAATCCTAATATTGAATTAGTTGTTGATTCTAATAACAAAGTTGTTTCTGTTAGAGGAGTTAATGATGATGGAAAAATGATTATTTCTGGAGAAGTAATCGTAGGTAAATCTTTAGATGACGCTTTAGACATTATTGTTAAAGTAGAAAATGAAACAGGATATTTATTAAAAGGTGAAGTATCAGTTAAAAATTATTCTATTAATATTTCTATTTCAAGCGATGAAGAAGCAGTTAAAGAATTACAAGATAAAGTAACAACTTATGTTAAAGATGCTTGTGATAAATATGGTATAACCACTACTATAAAAAATATAGAAAGTTATGCTAGAAGTGAACTAGAAAGAATTGTTATGGAACAAGATCCAACTTTAACTCAAGAAGAAGTTAGTAAGATGAGCTATGAACAATTACTTAAATTAGTAGCAGCATATCAATTAGAAAGAACAGATATTTATTCTGAACAACTTGAATATTATTATAACCAAGCAAAAGAATCAAAAATTAATTTAAGTGAAAATCAATATGTTAGAGATGCTATAGATACAACAAATACTCTTTATAAAGCTATTTTATCACTTTATGATCAAGCTTTTGAAAGTTTATCTAATGCATATACAAATTTAGATACTGCTGTTTATAATTATTTAGTAAGTGAAGATTCAGCTTATGCAAAAGCATCTAAAGCAGTAAGTGGATATAAAGATCAAGTGCTTGCAAATAGAAAGAAAGTAAATGATTTACAAGCTAAATTAGATGAATTAAAAGAGCAAGGCGGAGAAGAATATAAAGTTATTGAAGCTCAAATTAAAGTAGCAAATGAAGCTTTAGATACTGCTGATAAACTTCTTGATAGTAGCCAAGCTACATTAGATTCTGCTCACCAAGCTGCATTATCTTTTATTGAAACTGCTAGAAAAGCTATTCAAACTTGTTTAGCTTCATTACAAAAAATCAGAAATGAATTACCTGATGATTTAACTAAACAAATTGAAGAAAAAGTTGCAGATACAGAAAAGAAATTAAATGAAGATAAAGATAAATTCTTTAGTGATTTCGAATCTAAACATGGAGAAGAAATTAAAAAAGCTAAAGAAGAAATCCAAAATAGAAAAAAAGCTTTAATTGAAGAATTAAGAAAAGAAGCTTAATAATAAATCTATATTTATGAATACCTAGAGCAACATCTAGGTATTTTTTTGCATTTAAATCAGTGTACATTATGCAATTATTTATGCAAATAAATGCAATGAAATCGTTTACACAAATTTGATATAATTATTATGAAAAGGGATGTTGGGATTATAGGAGAAAAAATGGTTAGAATTGGAAATCGTTTTAATTTAAAATTACCAAAATTGGTTAGTTTAATTCTTTTATGTTTTGTCATGTTATTTACTGGCTGTTCTAATGATACGAATACTAGTAATGTTACAATAATTATGAATAAAAAAGAAACTACATTAGTAGTAGGTCAAGAACAAAATTTAAAAGCAATTACTAGTCCGAAAGGAGTAAGTGTTACTTGGGAAAGTGAAAATCCTGATATTGTCAGTGTTTCAACTACTGGAAGAATTAAAGGAGAAAAAGTAGGTCAAACAACAATTAAAGCAACTGCTGGAAGTAAAGTTGCAACATGTTTAGTTACTGTTGAACAAATTACAGTTTCTCTTTCAGTAAAAACAGTAATAATAGATGTTTCTGAAAAATTAACATATCAATTAGAAGCAACTAATTCTAAAAATTTAAGTGGTAGTTATGTTTGGACTTCATCTAATGAAGGAGTTGCTACAGTTGATGAAGATGGTTTAGTAACTGCTGTTAGTAAAGGTCAAACTACTATTAAAGCCGCTAAAGGTGATGCTTTTGATACTTGTGAAGTAACTGTTACTGCCCCAGAAGATTATTATATTTTAAGTAATGGCAAAAATGCAGAAGTATATCAAAATGCTGGTAAATGGTTTTATTATTCTACAGCAAAAGATATTTCTGGTTATCATGCTAATGGAAAAGTAACATTAAATAATAATACAACTAAATCAACAGAACATTTCTTAAGATATATGCCTAGTGGATTTACTGCAGGTGATATTGTTAATGTTTCATTTAATGTAGAAAGTTCTGTTGGTGGATATTTAAGATTTGGTGCTAAATCAAGTGGTACTGATCAAGAAAAAGAAATCTTCATGGTAAAGATTGAAGCTAATACACCAACTGATGTTAAATTTGAAAGTTGTACAATTGAACAAGATAAACCATTCAGTGTTAGTATGTGTAGTAGTGATAATTGGTCAAATTATATGTCTGGACCTTATACATTAAAATGCACTGATTTTGTAGTAGAAAAATCTTTAGCAATTAAAATTAATGAAGGTGAAAAATTAATTAATTTAAGTAATAAAGCTTATGATGTTCAATTATCTACTGGTACAGTTAATTTAAATGTTTATGGAAATACTGAAGAAGTTATGTGGACATCAAGTGATGAACAAATAGCTACTGTTAATAATGGTGTTGTAACTTTATTAAAAGGTGGAAATGTTGATATTATTGCTACAAGTGGAGAAATGAAAGCTAAAACAACTTTAAATATTGCTTCTCAATCATTAGAATTATCAAAAACAAATGTTATTTTAGATTTAACTAATAATGTTACTCAAGAAACTATTATTGCAACAACCGAAGGATTAACTGAAGATGTTGTTTGGACTTCTTTAAATAATGAAATAGCTACTGTTGATAATGGCGTTATTACCGCTCATAAAGGTGGCTCAACAAAAGTTGTTGTAAGTTCAGGATCATTAAGTAAAGAATGTTTAGTAATTGTTATTTCTAATGAAAATCAAATTAAAGATACTGTTGAGCCATTAGCAAATGTTAGTAAAGATACAGATACACCTACTAATAATTGGTATACAAAAAATAATTCTTCTACATCAAATATATTTGTTATAAATGAAGGAACTCTTACTGGTACTATTGGTAAAGCTGTAACTTCTAAAACTCCAATTAACGTTAGATATCTTCCGAAAGATGGAGAAAATATTTATAATGGTAAATTCTTCTTTAAAATGGATGTAACAAATAATACTGAAAGTGATTTAGAATTTACTTATGAAATTGGTACTCAAAAAGGTCAAACTAAGACTGTTACTATTAAACAAAATGAAACATTTACTATTAAAGTAACATTTACTAGTGATGGAACTTTATCTGGTTCATTTGTTAATTTAAAATTAAAGAAACCTGCTTTAGGAACTATTGTAATGAATAATATTCATTTTATTGGATTAGGTGAATAAAATGGAAAAATTTAGTGTAGTATTAGAAGATATGAAAAGAACTATATCTTCTAAAAGAATAGGATTTTATCTTGCTTTAATTAGTTCTTTATTAGCTCTTGTTAGTGGAATTATATATAAAATTAAATATGATGGTTCAGACTATTATTCTGCATGGGCTTTTAGTTTACCAATTGTTGGATTATGTGTATTTATTGTTTTATCTTTATTTTCTAAAACATCAAAATTTGCTAGTATTATCACTACTGTTTTGAGTTTTGTTTCATTCTTGATTTTTATTAATGCTTCATACATGTATTTATCTGAAGTATTTTATGGTGGATTTAATATGAAAGCTATTCAAGAAATGGATAAAGAATATATTTTAATTTTATTTATGTTTTTAATAAGTGGAATTATAGGAAATGTAAGTATTTATCAAAAACAAAATAAATTACAGGAGGATAATAAACATGAATAAAGCGTTTAAAATAACATCAAAAGTTTTAGCTAATACATTTACTATTCTTTTTGGTGTGATTACTGTTGGTTCTTCTATTGCTTTAGACAATGCTTCTGCGATTAATGGAGCGTTTAATATTCCTGTTCAAAAAGTTGTTATTGATGAAAATGCTGAAATTAAAAGTTATTACGATTCTAATTATTTTGATGTTGAAGATTTAAGAAAAGCCAGTGAAGACATTGTTGAAGAAGTAATGTCAGAAGGCTTAGTAATGTTAAAAAATGATAATAATACTTTGCCTTTAAAAGAAAACGCTACTATTAGTCTTTATAGTGCAAATTCTTTTAATTTTGTTTATACTGGCGGTGGCTCAAGTGGAGCAAATAATAAAGCTGTAAAAAAAGCTACTACTTTAAAAAGTGGTTTAGAAAAAAGTGGGTTTACTGTAAATAAAGATTTATGGGATTTTTATAGTAGTCATGAGGAATATTGGCAAGGTACAGATTTTAGTGGTAACCAATCTCAAAATAAATCTTATAGAACTAAAGATGCTCCTTGGAGTGAACTTCCAAGTTCTAAAAATAATAAAGCTGATGCTGCTATTGTAGTTTTATCAAGATCAGCAGGTGAAAATAGAGATATGTTTGAGTCAAAAAATGAAGTTTTAGATGATTCAAATAATTATTTATCTTTATCTAATAATGAAAAAGATATTTTAACTAATTTAAAGAAATTAAAAGATAATGGTACAATTAAAAAGATTATTGTTTTAATGAATTCAGCTAATCAAATTCAATGTGATTTTGTTGATAATAATGAATATTCAATAGATTCACTTCTTTGGTGTGGTACAACTGGATCGACTGGAACTATTGCTATTGGCAAAGTTTTAGCAGGTAAAGTTAATCCATCAGGAAATTTATCTACTACTTTCTTTTATAAACATTCTGCAAATCCTGTTTATTATAATATAGGCGCTACTGAATATGGTAATTCATCTAATGTTACTTCATATAGAAATGGTGAAAATAAATATTATGTTGCTTATCAAGAAGGTATTTATAATGGATATAAATATACTGAAACTAGATATGAAGATTCTATATTAAATAAAGAAAATGTTGGTGATTTTGATTATTCAAAAGTTGTTAAATATCCTTTTGGATATGGTTTATCATATACACCATTTAAATGGTCTAATTATAAAATAGAAAAGAAAAAGAATGATGAATATGAAATTTCTATTGATGTAACTAATACTGGCAAAGTAGAAGGTAAAGATGTTGTAGAATTGTATTTACAAAAACCATATACTCAATATGACATTAATAATAAAATTGAAAAACCTTCTGTTGAATTAGTAGGTTTTGCAAAAACCAAATCTCTTTTACCTAATGAAACTGAAAATATTAAAATAAAAGTTAATGAAAAATATTTTGCTTCTTATGATTCTTATAAAGCTAAAACTTATGTAATAGGTTCAAATGATAATAAAGATAATTATTATTTAACTGTTGCTAGTGATGCACATAATGCAATTAATAATATTTTAAAGAAGAAAAATTATAATGTTGAAGGTGATGCTACATTAGTTTCTAATCCAATTTATATTCCTTTTGATGATAAAAAATATTCTACAAATGAACACATTACTGTCGCTAATGAAAATTTTAAGCAAGAATATGAAGGGCAAAAGAAAAATTTTGGTGTTGATAAAATAACTAATCAATTTGATAATACCGATTATTTACTTTATGACAAAATAGATGCTAAAACTACAAATGGAGAAAATGCTTTATATGTTACTAGAAATAATTGGTCAGGTACTTTAAATAAAACTATTAAAATAAGTGTTAAAGATGGTTATGATAATGATCAAAAAGTCCAAACTATTTCTAAAGATAATATTAAATATCCTACATATGGTTCAACTTTAACAAGTTATTCATTGATTGACTTAAGAGAATATGAAGATAATCGTTTAATTGAATACGATAATGAATTATGGTCACAATTATTAGATCAATTAACTTATGATGATTATATTAGTTTATTAAGTGATGGTTTGAGAACTACTAAATTAATTGAAAGAATAAATGCTCCTACAACATGTGAACAAAATGGCTCGGTTGGGCCTATTCAAGCTTATGGTTATAATTCAACTGATAATATTTTTGAAGGATATGCTAAATTTTTTGAATCTGGTGTAGGTGAATATCCAACTATATTTACATGTAATGGTATTGTTGCTGCAACATTTAATACTGATTTAATGGAAAGATTAGGGGCTCAAATTGGTGAAGAATGTCTTTGGGTTGGGTATGCTGGAATTTATGGATATGGTATTAATTTGTTAAGAGGTGCTTATAATGGTAGAGCTTTTGAATATTATAGTGAAGATGGCTTCTTAACTGGTATAACAAGTGGATATGAAACAAAAGGTACTCAAGCAAAAGGGGTCTATGTCATCTTAAAACATGGTGTATTAAATGATCAAGAAACTAATAGATATGGTATTTGTTCTTGGGCAAACGAACAAACAATAAGAGAAAATTATTTATTACCAATAGAAATTGCAATTAATGTTGGTGATGAAATGCAAATGATGGGACTTATGACTGGACTTAATAGATTAGGTGCTAAATGG
>CAJKZK010000001.1 GCA_905204225.1 uncultured Bacillota bacterium | reverse complement strand
GCTCTTCCGATCTTACTTCCAAATCCACCATCTCTAATTTCACTAACTTCATCATCTACAGTTATACCAAAATTAAAGAAAATTCCTTGAGCAAATCCTTCTCCTTCTTTAATAGAGATAATTCTATTTTCATTAGTGTCATTAGTTATTTTAATATAAATATGTCCTTCATTAGATGAACCATAATAATCTGAATCAATAATACCAACAGTATTATTTAATTGAAGTCTATATTTAAAACCAAGTCCTGAACGAGGATATATAGTTAAAACCCATCCATTATCAATTTTTGCTCTAATACCAGTTGGAACTTTAATAGTTTCATTAGGTCTTAATTCTATATCAAAAGGGGCAAAGAAATCATATCCAGCAGAACCTGTTGTTGCTCTTTTTGGTAACTTAATTCTATTATAGATTAATTCTATATTTTTTATTGTTAATTCAGGAAAAGCATTTAAATAATCTTTTTCAAATTGGTTTAAAGTAACTTTTTCGAATTTTGCTATTTTTTCCATAATTTTAAAACTCCTTAAACTATATATTAATTATAATAAACATTAATTATTTTTTAAATCTTCATTTTCAATTTTTTCAACAATCTTTTTCTCATTCTTTTTTAATAATAATAGTAATAAACAAATAAATAATACAACACCACTAAAACCAATTGAATATATTGAACACCATTCAATTAAAAAATTACCTACTACCGCGCCTAAAATAAAATCAATAATTATAGAAAAATAAACTAAAGAATTTAATATATATTTCGTTTCTTTTTTATCAATAAATTCTACTAAAGATTCTACTCCTGCTCTTAAATTACCAATACACATAGTAGTTGCAATAGGGTGATTTTGGAATCTTCTAAATGCTTCAACTTGCATTCCACAAGCTAAAGATAATAAAGATGTTGCTAATAAATTTAATTCATAAGGTATAAACATTACTGCCATCATAATTATTATTTCAATTATTAATACAAATATTTCAAAATAGATATTTCGTTTATGTAAAATATTTTTAAAAAATACCGCTAAAAATATTCCAAAAATAAATCCTAAAACCGGCATTAAATAATGAACAACTAAATCAAAATTACCTAAAGATAAATTGACTCCTAATAGCAATAAATTGCCAGTTTGAGCATTAGAAAACACTTTGCCACGGTTAATATAAGAATAAGCATCCATTAACCCCCCTGAAAAAGTTAAAAACATTACCATTGTTAATGATATTTCGTTTTTGATTTTATTATCTAATTCCATAAATATTTACCAAAATTAATTGTTTCTTTCTAAAATGGTAGGCGCTATGGGGTTCGAACCCACGACCTTTTCCGTGTGAAGGAAATGCTCTCCCACCTGAGCTAAGTGCCTATAAAATTATTTTACATTACCATTTTTAGATATTCAATTAATTATAAGTTTTTATTAAAGCTTTCATTAATTTTTAAATATATTTCATTAAAATCATTTATTTTTTGATTAATCAATAAATTATATTGATAATTTTGATTTTCAAAATATATTTTTTGTAAATTATCACTATAAAATGTCATTGAATATTTTTTTGAAATAACATTTAATTCTTTATAATTTGAATAATCTTTCAAACAATATCCATGCACTTCAATTAATAAAGAGCAATCATAATCATTAATTTTCCCATTACAATAATAAGCAATTATTTTTTCACTTTCATTTTTTAAACTATATTCTTTAATGTTATATTTACTAGATAAAAAAGGCACAATAGAATCACTAATACCATTAGTATTATTAATATTTATCATTTGATTATCAATTAAAGAATATGTTATTTGATTAGAAATCATCTCTTTATCAGATAAATATTTTATTGAAATAATACTAACCACCGTTAATAAACAACATGTAGCCAGGATAGATACATTTTGAAAAGAAAACATTTTTTTATAATTAAAATGTTCTTTTTTATTTTCAAGCATATAATTTTTTGCATTTGAAATTACTTTTTCATTTGGTGAAGGTTGCTTATTTATATATTCATTAAATAAATTTTCTATTTGTTTATCTATCATAAATTATTCCTTTCAATTATACAACATTTTATATAATTCATTTGTCCACATTAATTATTGTTTTCATATATTTTTCTGCTTTAATTATTTCTTTAGAAACATATGATTTACTTACTTTTAATTCTTTAGCGATTTCTCTCACTGTCATATCCATAAAATATTTCATGTAAATCATTGATTTCACAATAGGTGGATAAAGTGATTTTAACAATTTTTCTACTAATAATTGGTTTTCTGTTTTCTTTTCAACATTCTCTTCTGATGGTATTAAAAATATATCATCATTATAATTAATATATTTATTTTCTTTTTTTAAAGAATTAAGAGCATTATTTTTTACAATTTTACAAATCCAACCATAACCATTATTTTTTTCATATTTTTTTATATTTTTTACAATATCTAAAAAAGAATCTTGCACCACATCTTCTGCAAGCAAATCATCTTTAATATAACTTTTGGCAACAAAAAGCATAGTTTTAGACATACAATTATATAATATATCTAATCCTTTAGTATCATTTTCAAGTATCATATTTAATGCTTGTTCAACTTGTTTTTTTGTTTCAATCATATTACTCCTTATATAAATATTTTATCCAATATTATTAAAAAATCCAAACACTAGTCACATTATTTTTCAATTACTTTTTTTGAATATAAAATAAATGTTGCAAGTGTAATTATACCTGCATTGATATCAGTATTTCCTTCACTCAAAAAACTCTTGTTTTACATATAATATTAGATAATTGTATTAATAAAAATACTTTTCTTAAGAATGCTAAAAAAATAGATTTTTTTGTTTGATTAAGATAATAAAGTATTTTGAAGTGTCATTTGTGCAAAAATATATTTTATCAATCAAATTATAAAGCATATTTATTACTTGAGTAGTCATGCTTGGTAAGCCTAATTTTATTAAGCTTTTAAAAACTGAATCGTTTTTAAATTACTAACATAATTTTATTTCCTTTAAATATATAAGCACATTAAAAAATATTTTTTCATCTTTTTGTGGACAAATTTGGTTTTTATTTTGTTTTATTGTTGACAAAGCTTTTTACTTTGTTGATAGGAGAATTAAATATGAAAAAAAAACCTACTTTATATGTAATTATTATATTTATTTGGATTTTATGTTTAGGCTTATTAATAACAAGTTTATATTTTATTTTAAATAATTTAGATACTTCAAATTTAATAAGATCAATTTTTATTGGTATTATATTAATTTTAAACTCCATAATCCTTGGCATTTTATGGTTTGGAAGCATAAAAGATTTAGTTTTTTCTTGTACTCATGCTTTTTATGGAAAGAAATTATTAAGAAAATATGATGATATTTCTAAAATTAAAATTAAAAAAGATTATAGACCTAAGTTTTTATTATTATATTGTACTAGAAATGATTTTAATAAAAATGCTTTAACTGAATCAATGAAACAAAATTATGATAATTTCCAAGTTATTATTCTTGATGACAGTGATAAAGAAGAATTTTTAAATGAAATTGATTTATTTAGTAAAGAAAATAATATTGAAGTTGTTAGAAGAAAGAACAAATCTGGTTTTAAGGCAGGTAATTTAAATAATTATTTAAAAGGTAAAACTGATTATGATTATTTTGTTGTTTTAGATAGTGATGAAATTCTACCAACTGATTATATTAATAAAGTTTTAAAATATTTTATTTATGATAAAAATTGTGGTGCTGTTCAAGCAAGACATAAAGCTACAAAAGGTAATAATTGGTTTCAAAGATTATTAGGTTTATCTGTTGGTAGCAATGGTGCCTCTGTTCAAATTGTTAAAAATTTTTATGGATCTAACGCATTAATTGGTCACGGTATGACTATAAGCAAAGATTGTTATTTAAAAACAGGTGGTTTCCCTTTAGTAGTAGCAGAAGATATTTCTTTTGCAGTTGATATTAGAAATGCTAGTTTTAATATTATTTACGCTCCAGATATTCTTTGTTATGAAGAGTTTCCTATAAATTATTTAAGCTTAAAGAAAAGGCAATGTAAATGGACTCAAGGAAATCTTGAATATATGCAAAAATATAATAAAGAAATTGGCTCTTGTAAAATGTCATGGTTTGAAAAATTAGATTTAAAATTATCTCATTATTCTTTACCAATTGTTCCAATTTTAGGCTTCTTTTTAGCAGTTTTTACAATAATATTAGGCTTTTTAGGTTATCCAATTATTCATTATTCATTAGGCATATATATAATCATGATTATTTTTCTTTGCTCTCCTTTGATACCAGATTTATTTGTTTATCACAAAGATAAAAATATATTTTTATTAATTCCATATTTTATCTTAAATATAATAACTTATGCTTCGCTTTCTCCAATGATGATTAGAACAGTTTTTTTGGGAATCTTTGGTAAAAAAGCCACCTTTAATGTCACGCCTAAAGATAATAAAAAATATTCTTTAAAATTAGCTTTTTTAGGTTCTTTAGATTCTATTATTTTCGGAATTATTATTTTAACTTTAAGTATATTATCTTGTAGAAGTGTTTTACCTGTCATTTTAATATTAATTAGTTGTTTATCTGCTCCTTTAGTTATTTTGTTATCTAATTTAGAAATAAAAGAAAAAGTTAAAAAAATAAGTAATATTAAAGAAAAAGATAATACTAAATTTATTACTAAAGATAATTATCAAAATATTCATATTAAAAATAATAATATTCAAATTAGTCAAAAGGAATTTAATTAGCTTTTTATTTTAAAATTAGTGATTGTTTTTTATATAATAAAAAATTATAATAAAATTGTTCCAAGGAGGAAAGTTTATGGGATTTTTTAAAAAACAATTATTAAAAGTCATTGAATGGCAAGATGATTCTAAAGATACCATTGTGTATCGTTATGAACTCAAAGATCGTGAAGAAATAATGAATAGTTCTACTTTAGTAGTTAGACCATCTCAAATTGCATTATTTGTTCATAAAGGTCAAATTTGTGATATTTTCGCACCTGGTACTTACCAATTAGCAACTGAAAATATACCTTTATTGACTAAAATTCTTAGTTTGCCAACTGGTTTTGATTCACCAATTAAAGCTGAAGTTTATTTCTTAAACACAAAACAAATGGTTGGTCAAAAATGGGGAACTTCAAATCCAATCATGATAAGAGATAATGATTTTGGTAATGTAAGAATTCGTGCATTTGGTGTTTATAGTTACAAAGTTAAAAATGCAAAAGTATTTATGGAACAAATGTTTGGTACCAATGCTGTTTATAAAACAAGTGATGTCAGCGAACAAATGAAGCCAATAATTATTCAAGGTTTTACTGATTCTGTCGCTGAAAGTAAAATTTCTGCATTAGATTTAGCTGCAAATTATAAAGAATTTTCTTCCACTATTATTGATACTACTCAAAAAGAATTTAATGATTACGGTTTAGAATTATGTTCTTTAGTTATTGAAAATATTTCCCTTCCACAAGAAGTCGAAGCTGCTCTTGATGAAAGAACAAAGCTCGGAGTTATGGAAGATAAAATGGGAACATTTGTTCAATATCAAGCTGCAACAGCTTTAAAAGATGCTGCTAATAATCCAAATGGAAATAATTTGGCCGGTCTTGGTGTTGGATTAGGTGCTGGTGCTGGTTTAGGTCAATTATTTGCACAAGGTTTATCTTCTGCACAAAACACACCTAAAGAAAAACCTGCCAATACAAAAAAATGTCCTGAATGTGGTAAAGACATTCCTGCAGGTGCTAAATTCTGTCCTGAATGTGGTGCTAAAGTCCCAGCTAGTAAATTTTGTCCACAATGTGGTGCTAAAGTTGATGCTAATGCTAAATTTTGCCCTGAATGTGGAGAAAAATTATAATGGATTTAGATACTGAACAAAAAGAATTAACATCTTCTTCTTCTAAATGTGCTAATTGTGGATCAGAGCTATTCTTTGATCCCAAATCCAAAGGATTAAAATGCAATTCTTGTGGATCTATATTTAATTTTCCAATCACTGTTAGCAATGAAAAACATGATTTAAATTTATCAAAACAATCTTTTGATACTGATAACTGGGCAGAAGAAAATAAAATGGTAAAATGTCAAACATGTGGTGCAACTGTTGTTGTAAATGGTTTGGCTTTAACTCAAGAATGTCCATATTGTGGAAGTAAATATGTTATTGAAATAAATAATATACCTGGTTTAAAACCCGATTGTGTCATTCCATTTAAATTTGATAAAGAAGAAGCATGTAAAATTTTTAAAGAAGGTATTAAAAAGAAATTCTTTGTTCCTTCAAAATTAAAAAAAACTTTTAAAGCAGAATGTATTAAAGGTATTTATATTCCTTCTTTCTCATTTGATGGAGATACTTCTTCTAGTTATTATGGTGTATTAACTAGAACAAAGACTGTTACTGATAGTAAAGGTAGAACTCGAACAGAAGTTAAGACATTTAATATTAGTGGTACTTATGATTATGATTATAAAAATATTTTAGTTGAATCTTGCACTCAAATTGATACTGATCAATTTAATAGTGTACTTCCTTATAATTTAGCAGAGAGTTGTTTATTTGATAATAATTTCTTAAGAGGTTATTATGTCGAACATTATAATGATTCTCTTGATAAATGCTATGATCAAGCTAATGATATTGTTAAATCTTCTATTAGATCTGGAATTCTTAGTCAATATACTTATGATGGTGTTCAATATTTAAATATTGATACTGATTATGATAATGAAAAATATAATTATCAACTCTTACCTCTTTATTATGTTAATTTTGTTTATCGTAATAAAAATTATTGTACAATTATGAATGGGCAAACAGGAAAAATTGGTAAAGGTTTACCAATATCACCTATTAAAGTATCAATTGTTGCAGGTATTATTTTAATATTTATTATAGTTGTCATAATTTTATTTATAAACTATTACAATAGTTAGAAAGGATTATTTATGAAACCAACAAAAGGAAAAACAATTTCTATCACTCTTAGCATCTTTATTTTAATTCTCGCTTTAGGAGCCATTATAGGCGGTATTTTTATGTTAGTATTAGGAATATCAAACAACACAGAAATCCTTCCTATCGTCTTATTTAGCGTCTTTGGTGCGATTTTAATTATTATCGGTTTAGGATTATTAACATTTGGAATTTGGTCATTATGGATTGGTTGTTCTTTAGTAGCTACTAAAGGTTCAATCGCTAATGATAATTCAGTTGCAACAAACAAATTAAATAAAGTATGTCCTGAATGTGGATGTACAAACACAAATAATGTTGATACCTGTCAATCATGTGGTGCAAAATTAGATAAATAATTATTATAAAAAATAATAAAGGTGGTTCAAATAAAAACCACCTTTTTAAATGGTCAATTTATCGTTTAAAGTTAATTTTATATAACAAAATATATAATGATGCACTTTTAATTCAAAATAATATTTTAAGCATCTCTTTACATATAATCATTATATATTTTATTATTCTTTAGAATTTTTATTAATTATGCGTTATTTACTCATTGATAACTACAAAAAAGCGCTTGTAAATGATAACTCTATAGTAACAAATAAAGCAAATAAATTACTTCATTAATGTAGTGTTACAAATAATGTTGATGCGTATCATTTAAGCAAAAATAAATTAGTAATGTATTATAGAGATAAAGAACAAAAAGAAATAATTAATCACTAAAATCGTAAAAAATATTCATTGCACGTAGAACATCTTTTTTCATTCTTTTAGTAGCAAATAAAGCAATTTCATGAAAAAAAGTTATATCTTTTTGGCATATTTCTTTGCAAGCAAATACACCTTCTCTAGCCATATAAGAATAATAATTAATCTTTCTCACCCCTAATTTAATTGCTTTTTTATAATCCACATCACTAACTCCAGAACCACCATGCATTACTAAAGGTAATTTACACAAATGAGATATTTTTTCAATACGAGAAAAATCTAATTCTGGTTTTTGTTTATAAATCCCATGAGCAGTTCCAAATGAACAAGCTAAAGCATCTATTTTTGTTTCATTAACAAACTGTTTTGCTAAAGCTGGATCTGTATACATTTCTTCTTTAGATAATGGTTTACTATCACCAGCTTCTCTACCTCCTAAAATACCAATTTCTGCTTCTATAGAAACGTTTTTACTTCTAGCTATTCCAACAGCTTTTTTAGTTAAATCAACATTTTCTTTATAAGGTAAACTTGATGCATCAATCATAACTGAAGTAAAACCTAAATCTAATGCTCTTTTTAAATATTCAAGATCTTCGCAATGATCAAGATGAACACATACATCTACTTTCGCTTGTTTTGCCATTAATATCATAATTGGTCCAATTATATCAATAGGAGCATATTCTTCATGACATTGAGCATGCATAATAATAACAGGAACATTTTTTTCTTCAGCTGCAGAAATAACTGCAATTATATTTTCTAGAGTAGGCGTATTAAATGAACCAATTGCACAATTATGTTCTTCTGCATATTTTAATACTTTATTTAAATTAACTAACATTATTTATTCCTTTCTTGAAATCTAACTTCAAAATAATATTTTTTTATTTCATTTGGTTTTATAAATTCTAAATAACCTTTTTTTCTTGCGACATTCCTTCCATCAGGAAAACAATTTCCTGGTTCTAGGCCTAAAACATAGTCTCTTATTCTTAGCATTTTCCATTCAGTTAAAAAAGGTAAAACATTATGATCAAAACTAATAATTAATTCTTTATTAAATTTTGGTTGATATACTTTAACTTCTCCATTAGATAAAAATTTATGATAATAACATTTCTCTTGTATGTTACTTAATGGAGCATGAATTAATTTATAATTTTTAATATCTTTTTCAGCATAATCATTTCTTGATTCTATTTCATTTGAATTAATGTCTAAAATCACATCTTCATCCAAAAAAGGATATCCTATATTAATATGATATAATATTTCTATAGGTGTTATTTCATCACCTCTATTTTTAATTGAATCAATTACCTTAAAAGAGCAATCATACTTAGATATTTTTATAGTTCTATTTAAAATTAATTTATGAGAAAAAATTTTTTCATCTAATATCAAAGCAGAACATATTAAATATTTATCATCTTCTAAATAACATGTATTTTCGCAAGGTATATTACTATAAGTTCCATGAAGTGGTAATTCTTCATTATTATCAATATTACTTGCTCCAACTTGAGTTAATCCACAAGTTGTTAAAAATCCACCTGAAAAAGATTTTAAGAAACCATCTTTTTTATCATCATAATATTTGCTATTTACATATCCATTAGGAGTAAGATAACTAACATTTTTCCCATCAATAGATATTGAAACTATATCAAATCCGCGATCTAAATTAATATAAATTTCTAGCCCTAAACCATTTTTTATGTGCCATATTTTGCAACCATTACCTAAGCCTGAGGTTAAAACGTATTCTTGTTTACCATACAATTGATATTCGTGACCTATATAATTTAATTTATTCATTTTCTAGTCCTTTCATTAATGGATATAATTTTTTATATTTATTAAATAAGCTTAAATATCTTTCATATTTAGCTTTATTAGGATGATATATTTTTTTTACTTTAATCATTTTGTCCATCCCTTCTTTAATTGAAGAAAAAACACCTAAACATTTTCCAACAACAATTCCACATCCTACACTTCCAGAATTAATATTTTCTAATTGATAAATATCTATATTTAAAATATCAGCTTTTATTTGCATCCATTTATCATTTCTAGCCCCTCCTCCTGAAACATAAAGTTTATTTATATGAATACCATTTTCTTTTAACAAGTCTAAAGATAATTTCATTTCATATGTTAAAGATTCTAATGTTGCTTGATATATTTCATAATTATTAACACCTAAAGATAAATTATAAATCATACCAGTTGCATTTAAATCCATATATGGAGTCGAACTACCAGCAAAATAAGGAAGAATTAATACTTCACTTGGTTCTTCTTTTATTTTTGAGCTTAAAAAAGAAAAGCAATCTTCTTTTAAATGGGAAAAGAAATTATTTTTAACCCAATTAAGTAAAGCTCCTGAAGTATTATTTAACACATAACAAACATATAGATTATTTATATATGGTATAACACCATATCCATTTTCATATAAAATATTTTTTTTAGTTTTAAAAGGGATTGTAATACATTCACATGTTCCACATCCATCTATTGCATCTCCTTCAGATAGAACATGTCCACCTATTGCATTTGCTATTTGGTCATGAGAAATAGCAAATATTTTTATTTTTAAATAATCGCCAACATAACTACCACTTTCACATGGAATAGAAAACAAATTAACATCCAAATTTACTTTATCTAATATTTCTTTTGACCAGCAGTGATTATTGATATCAAAACACAAAGTTCTACTTGCTAAAGTATAATCAATATATCTATTTTGTGTTAAAGAATAGATAATAAAGTCTTCTATTAAAAATATTTTATTAACTTTTTTAAATTCTTCTTTAAACTCATTTCTTAAAGCTAAAATTTTACTTAATGAATACATCCCTCTTCCAATTTGACCAGTTATTTGGCCCAATTTATCTTTACCAATTAAATTTTCTAATTCTTTACTTTCTTTTTCACCTCTAGTATCTGTATATAATAACGAAGGTAGAACAACATTGTCTTTATCATCTAAAAAAACACAAGTTTCGCCAAAAGAAGTAATACCAATTCCTCGTAAAGAATATTTTTTACTTGCTTTTAAAATTACTTTTTTTACTATATTTAAAACAATTAGAGGATCAATAACATGCTTATTTTTATTTCTTATTGATGGATAAGATAAAGAAATATTATCAATGATTAAATCATTATCAAAAATTGTTATTTTACAATTAGTTGTACCAACATCTAAGCCTGCATATATCATACTATTTATCAATATCCACTAAATCATAATGAAGATAAGTTTTAAAAGCTTCATCTAAAATTTGTTTTATATGTCCAATACCAATAGTAGTATGATGTTTAAATCCATGTCTCGCTAAATTAATTAGTTTATCTTGTAAATTATTAATGTAAGCCACTCCTCCACATCCAAAAAAATCTTTTTCAATATTATCATCAGTAAATTCACCTTCTGAAGTATAAACAATTAATTTCCCGTCCTCAGTTTTACAATTTGAAAAAGTCATTTTAAAAGGTGAAATTCTTCCTTCATTACTACCCCAACCAGAGTCAGGATCAACTTTAGAAAACATCTTATGATCAGTTACTAATCCCTTTTCTTTCATAAGAGTTTGCGCTACTGGGCCACAATGAAATAAAATAACTTTGTTTTCATCATTACCATAATTATTATTCCAATCTAAACATGCACTAGGTTTTAAACTAGCTAATGATAAAGCTCTCATAGTAATTGCACTACACAAGTCAATTTCGCATGAAGCAACAATTCCTCGATCATTTAATTCTGATAATAATACACATGGGCAAACACGGTAATAAGTTTCCATTTCATTCCAACATCTTAATGTAATAGCATCTAAATGATATTCTTCTATATATTCATCTATTACCACTGAAAACTTAGCTAATGTTATCAATCTATCAGTAGGAACACAAGAAAAATTTGTATAATTTATTAATCTTTCTTTCTTCTTTAAAACTCTAATATCATCACTTTTCAATTCATCCACTTTATGAAATAATTCTGATAAATCAAACGATTCAACAGTAATACCATATTTTTCTAATGTTACTTCATCAAATCTAACTGTTTTAAACGCAGTAGTTCTAGCACCTAAACAACCAATAGTAAATCTTTTCATTCCTTTTACTACTCTACAAATAGAAGCAAAGTCATCTAAATTTTCTTTAAATTTAGGACTTAAAGGATGAACAACATGTGGTTTTAAAACTGTAAAAGGAACCTTATATTGACCTAATACATCAGTAATTGAAAACTTTCCACAAAAAGCATCACGACGATGTGCAAAATCCATTTTACCAATTTCATCAGGATACGCTTGAACTAAAATAGGCACATTACAATCTCTTAAAGCATTAATAGCGCCATTTTCATCAATAAAAATAGGTAAACAAAGAATTACTCCATCAAATTCTCCTTCATGTTTCTTTAAAAATTGATGATATAAAAGTCCTTCATCTCTAGTTTCAACTGCTCCATATCTAGTTAAATCTTCATCCATAATAATATAATCATAATTCGCGTCAGTTAAAGCTTTAACCATATCAATTCTAGCTTGCTTAATTAATTCAGCAGGCATAAATCCACGATTACCAAAAAATAATGCAAATGTTTGTTTTTTCATAAAAAAATCCTTTCATATACTTAAATTTTAAATATACAAAAAGATTAAAAATATTATTAAATGTTCAATTTTACTTTAATTTTGTCCGAATTTTTTTCGATATTCTTTTGAAGATATACCCACATTTTTTTTAAAAATTTGACTAAAATAATTATAATCATTAAATCCAACCTTATAAGATATTTCTTTCAACGATAAAGAATAATTTTGAAGATATTCTTTAGCTTTTTCTATTCTTTTTAATCTTAAATAAGAACTAATTCCCATATTCAAATACTTATCACACATTGTATAAAAGCTAGTTCTACTCATATTAAAATATTCTAAAAAATCATTAATCACTAAATTCTTATCATAATTTTTTTCAATAAAATCATTAATTTGATTAATAAATTTTTCTTGTTCAATAGAAACCATTTTTTCACTTATCGCGTATTTTGCTAAGCTCAACAAAATAGTTGATGCACTTTGTAGCTTTTCATCATCTAAATACTTAATTTCTTGAATAGAAGAAAGAACATTTTTAGAAGTATTATTTTTCAAGAGTTTAACTCTTTTTTCTTCATTGGCAATATCACTAATTTGTCCAAACATAATAAAACCAACAATTTCACCATTTATTTTTAAATTAATCATAGCCTCTACTAAATTCGCATGACAATGGTAAATATATAAATCATCACTTTCTTTGCACTTTAAAAATGCTTTATTATTTGATAATTGGCATTTTTTTTGATCCATTAATTTACAATAAGAGCAATTATTTGGTGGATAAGAAATAACTTCATTATAATCAATATCATAAATAACAATTCTAATTCCACTTAAAATATAAAAACTTCTTAATAATTTATATAACTTATCTTTATTAAAATTTAAATTCATTTTAAATATTCAATTTGATAGTTATCAGGTTTAATAATATCAATTTTCTTTCCATCATTAATTAAAATTAATTTACCACCTTTTAAATTAATTTCAATTTTACCCTTTTCATTGATAAAATGTTTATTTAAATAAATAATTTTATTTTTTTCATCAAAAGAAGAAAAAGAAAAAATCGCATTAACTAAAATGACTAATACACAACTTGTTAAACCATGATTAAGAGAAGCAAAAACACTATCATGCTCCCAAATAGTGCCAGTTAAAGCAGCCATTTTATAAAAGTAAGAAATAGTTTCTTCTTTTACTTCATTTAAATACCCATATCTTAATAAAATAAATAATCTTAAATAATCGCCAATTAAAACATTAGATTTATAAACATGTGGATAAACTTTTTCATAATCTCTACTAGGTCCAAATTTTTTTAATAAAGTTTCAAATAAATTTGGATATTCTTCCTTTGTAGCTACATTAAAATAAAATGCATAATATTGACAAGTTTCTGTAATATTATTAGTTAGAACAAATTCATTATTAACTCTTATCATGTTATCAATAAAAAACTCACCATTAAAAGAATATTCCTTTATTTTATTAATAACATTATTAGATTTTTCAATTAGCTTATAATCATTCAATAATTCGCCTGCAGCCTTTAAACATGCTGAATATAACATATTAGAAGGAAAATTAACTCCTTTAATAAATTCTTCATCATTAGCTTTTGACCATTCAACAAAAATCCAACCCTTTAAATCTTCTAGTAATCCTAATTCATTTTCAAAATTTACAAAATAATTTAGTAAACCAACAATTTTTTCTTTTGATAAATCAATTAAATTTTGATCATTACTTCTTTTCAAATATTCATTTAATTCAAGAATATACCACATTGACCAATTAGGAATAAAGTTACCATCTGGAAATTCACCGGGATAACACATTGGAATCATTCCTTTTGGTAAGGTTTGATATTGCTTTAAATAAGCATAATTTTCTAAAAAATTGTGTTCAACTTTATTTTGACCAGTAATTAAAAATTCACTCATTGAAGTAAAATAAGAATCAAATAACCACCCTGCTCTTTCTCGAGAAGGACAATCAGTTAAAATATCCACACTATTTTGAGCATAAGTATTAATCGCTGCAGAAAAAATTTTCTTAATTTTCTTATTTTCTATTTCAAATTTAAATTTATTAATTTCACTTGATTCATATTTAATAAAATCAATTTTCTTAATTTTTATTTCACCTTTTTTAATAACTAATCTTAAATATTGAATAGTATATGGTTCAAAACATATATGTTTAAATAACCCTTTTTTAATTTCATAAGAAACAATATTTTGAGTAGTATTACGAAAAAAATTAATTTTTACAGGTTCTTTACTACCTAAAGAAGCATCAATTTCATCAAAAATAAAATAAATTTCACAATCACTTAAACATTCTATTTCAAATTCAATAAACCCTGTATAAGAATGATCTAATTTATAAGTAACAAATGTATTTTGTTTTAAACAATCTATTTTTTCTAAAGAATATTCTAATCTAGAAATGTAATCATTAGGATTAACTTCCCATTCATTTTTTGGAAAAATTTTTAATTCATTTAAATACATATAACGATCTTCATATGGTTTTATTTGTTCGTTATATAAAAATTTACCTTCTTCAATTTGTTTAAAACCTACTCTAGGAAAATTAACATATTCAACATTTTTATTTAAATAATTTTCATGTTCAAAACACTGACATTCTATTAAAGAAAAAGGATTAATTTTTCCTTCAATAAAATCATGAAAATTAAAAGAAAAATGATATGATTCTGAAAAAGTTCTTTGATATGAAAATCTAGAAACCTTTTGATAACGACTACTATTTAAATAACATTTAAAATGATTATCTAATCCAGTATAAGAATAGATATTATTATCATATATTTCACACACTAAAAACGGATTAGTATTTAATGTATAATAAGAATTACAATGTGAAGATAATAATTCAATCACTAAATAATGATGACCTTTACTTAAATGATATTCATCTAATCTAAAATAATTATGACTAGCTCTAGATGGACCATATCCAATTAGTTTTCCATTATCAAATAAACGATAAATATTATTACTGGTTATTTTTAAATTACCATTTCTTTTTAAATCAATCTCTTCAATAAAAAATAAAGAAATATTTTTTTCTAAAAGATATTTTTCTGGATAGATTGGTTTTGCATTAATAAATTTATTTAACATACTGCACTTTTTCATCTAATTCTCTTTCATCAAATTTTGAATTATCATAAACATATGAATATACTTCTTTATTAATAAATAATTCATGCTCCATTTTTTCTTTTTTCTTTGTTAAAAGCATATCACCAAAAAATAAAATACCATTTTGAGAATTAATATTATTTTTTAAATTAAAAACATATTCTTTTTCTTCAGTCAAATTAACTTCTAACCATCTTCCATTAATATCATATTTTTCAACAAAACTATCTTTTGGTAATCTAATTTTAAGAACTATCGGTTTAATTAATCTAGTAACATTAATTATAATTCTATTATCATTATAATAAAATTCATTATCTAATAAAAAGGAAATATTATCATCTTCATATTCTAATTTAACAGGAAAATTAACTATTAAGTTATTTTCATTATTTACTATTGAAAAATTAGTTAAATAACATAATCCATCTCCTAATCTCATAGTACAACAAAAGAAAGCTTCATACAAATATGATTTCATTAAATAATTATCTTTAATTGCGCAAGTTGAACACCCTGCACCACCATTAATTCTTTGAAATGTCCTTAAAGAATTAGTATATATTCGATTGAAAACATCCAAATATTTTTCCTCTTTTGTAATTTCATATAACTTACGAGCAATAATCATACTATCAATTATTCCACAAGGTTCAGTCCAAGTAGTAAAGCGATTAAACCAATTTATATTAGCGTAATCATATGTCATACCTTTAGATAAATAATCATCAAAAATTCTTACCGCGTAATTAAAATACTTTTTATTATATTTACTATATCTAATAATACCTCTTGTACATGATAATGTAGCATGCGTTTGGCATTCCAAATTTAAATAATCAATTTTTAAAAAAGCATTAATCATTAATTCAATTATATTTTTAACTTTTTCATCTTGATATACTTCATATGCTGCGCTTATACCATCTAACATAATAAAAGCACATCCTATATCGGTTGATAATTCCCAACCATTTATAACAGTTCCATCATTAAATCCACTTACACCACCTAAATCTTGTTTTTTTCTTTGAGTAGGATATCTTTCATAAAAAGATGAAATTGGCACTAAAAAATTATCAACAATAGATTTAATTTGTTTTAGATACTTATCATTTTTTGTAATATTATAATAATTAACTAATCCTCTTATAAACCAGGAATTACTTGATACTTGTTGTTCATTGACATATTCACCATTAAATTCTTTTCCAAAATAACCATATCTATTAACTTTTTGATCTAATAATGCAAATATATCTTCTAATTGTTTTAAGACATCTTTTTGTTTATCATCATATCCTTCATAAGCTTTATATAAAGAAGTTAAAGCAAGAATATCTCTGCCTTGAAAATCACCAGGCCAAGAATCATTTTGATCAAAAAGGTCTTTTGCTAGGTACATAGAATCTTTTAATCTATTTCTATTTAATTCTATTCTACGAAATAGATCTCCTAGTATTTTTTTCATAAAGCCCCCTTATATGAATATGGAATTAGGAATTAATCCTAACTCCATATATATTTATTTTTTTATTTTGCAATTTCAATTAGTTCTACATTAATATTGCCAACATAGAATGTTCCTGTTCCTCCATCTCCAGGAGTATAGAACGAGAAGAAATCAACTTGTCTATTTGCAGTCCAAGTAATTTCAGAACGATGATAACCTTCTTCCATATTAGAACCAATTTCTAAGAAAACATTGTTATCAAAATTATACATCAAACGACCACTCCAATTAGAAACATAGTAATCAAGAGTGATTTTATATTTTTGTTTATCTTCAATTCTACCATCACCTCTAAACCATTCAATAGTGGTATTTGCATTTTTAAATGTAACTTTTTGAGGTGCATCACCCATATTTGAATTAGCAATGACAGCTGCATTATTATCAAAATTTTCTACTGCTCTAGAAGTCTCATTAGCTGTGCCAAAAGCACGTGTTTTTTCATTAAAATTAAAACCAACTTTATAACCTTTTGGGGTTTCATCTTCTGGAACAGGATCAGCTTCTGCTAATTTTAAATTAATTTTACCAATATAAATTTCAAAGCTTGAATTACCTTGACCATAAATATTTAATTGATTCCAACCACTTTCAATAACACCTTCATATTTAGTAACACGAATATTACCACTTACTTCTTTATCTTCAATTTGAAGAGTTGGGTTACCATTATCACCCATCATAATATAATGAAGACCTTTATTATTAACACTATAATAATACACTTCAATAGTTAATTTTTTACCAACAACCATATTGTTTTTGGTTAAGCCTGCAAATAAATGGTCATCAGCATTTGTTAATTTTAAAGCATTTTTGCCAAAATTATCATTTGCTTTCATAGCAGTTTTTGCATCAGTATTTTCAATTTTATCAATGATAACAGTTTCGCCATTAGTTGATTCTGTACCATTATTCTCCATATCAAAAGTAAAGCCATTTGTTAATTGTTCACTTGAAGGTACAACTGCATTAACTTGTGCCACTTCTTTTGCACTAAATGTTAAATTATCAATTGCAATAATAGTGTCAGTATTAGATCCACTTAATTTAAATAAACCAAACCAAGCATTACCAGTAGTTGGAATTTTTGTACCAGGGAAAGAAAAACTTGCTTCATAAACAGTATTAACTTGTGCATTTGAAGGTACAAATGTTTGATTTAATCCACTAGATCCATCCCAATTTAATTGAAGGTAGAAATTAGAGAAATTTCCAACATCATTAGATAAAATTTTATACGAAAATGAAACAGTATAAGTAGCAGACATTCCACGCTTAAAATAATCATTAAATTGATTAAAGAATATACATCTTGCAGCACTTCCTGCAGTTTTATTAGCATCAACAATTAATGAGTTACCATTAATAGCATCTTCTCCACCAGACAAATGAGTAGCATTATTTGAATCAGCAATCGCTCTATAAGTTGGAGATTTAATGCCTTTTCCAAAATTTTCTTTAAATGTTCCATAATTTGCTAAAGCTGAAGGATCATCATATCCAGTAACATCAAAAGTTTCTTCATGAGCAGCTGCAACATTAATTTTTATTTCACCTTCTGTAAATAAATTAGCATCATTTGGATCTTCAACATAATATGATAAAGTATGTTCGCCAGCAATTGCTGCAGTAAAAACACCATTTTTAATAGATCCTTTTTCATTCAAATCTTCTATTTCAATACTTGAAGTTATATCATTACCTTTATAATCTTTAGCAGTAACTGTAGGTAATGTAAAGGCAGTGCCTACTGATGCTTGATAAGTTAAAACTTCTGGCATTTTTAAAACTGGTTTACTTGCTGCTTTAACAGTAATACTAACTTTAGAAGTTTTTGCTCCATCAGTACTTGTTGCAACAACATTAGTTGTTCCTGCCGCAATAGCAGTAACTTTACCAGTTTGATCAACAGTTAAAATACTTTCATCCTCACTTTTTAGTGTGAAAGTTTTGTCATCAGCGTTTTCAGGTAAAACACTAGTTTTTACTTTTGTGTTTTCACCAATGAATAATTCAGTTTTTTCAGCTATAATAGAAATTGAGCTGACATGTACAACCTCCTTCTCACTTGATGTTGTAGATGTTGCTTCACTAGATGTTGTTGGTTGTGGATTAGAAGAATTTATCTCTCCACATCCAACAATTCCTGTTGTTAATGCTGCTAATAACACAGCAAAAGGTATAATTTTCTTTTTCATTGTTCCTCCTTATAAATATACTTCAAAAAAAATTATTTAAATAAATATTGTGGCATTCTCGCTGTTTTTGTCTTATAATCTTCAACAAAATGTGGAATATTACCAATTTGAACTCTCTTAAGTCCCATATCATTACGTTCCGCATCGGCTATTACAATTGCAATATCAATTGCTTTATTTTCATCAATTGCTGTTTTAAATTCCGGAGCTAAAGTAAATGGAATCATAAATTCACCAACGTATCCATCGCTCTTTGTAGTAAAATTAGCTTGCATTAATGCTTGATTCTCAATGTATTTAGAATTAGTTCTTACTTCTGAAAAAGTATAATAACCATTCCTTTCCCACGTTGGTGCAAAAGCTGCTTGAAGTACACCTCCTTTCTGTTTATAAATTTGCATATCAGCATTAGGCATATCAGTAATCGTTGACATAAATAACTCAACACAATCTCCAAGCCAGAAATCATTAACAGTTTTAACATCGATTTTATTATCATAAACATCAAATCCAAAATAAATTCCTTGATTATCATAGCTCATAACCAATTTATTAATTTTGAAATGATTAGCAAGTTCCTCACTTGTTCTTTGTGTTCCTTCAGCATCAGAAATACCAATTATATCAATATTTGTAGCATTAGAACCTTCCCAATCAGATAAATCACCATCAATAGTAATTGCTTTATTTAATTTTGCAACATCAACTTTTGGACCTGCTTCTTCATTAGTTTTAAAAGAAATATTATGATTTGACGAAGCAATATTAATATCACTTTCTGAAGTATTTCCTTCTGGAGTAACTCCACTTAAACCTTTATTTAAAGTATAATAATTATAATTATTATTTAATTCAATTTTTTCACAATTAACAGTTTGTAATAATGTATTAAATTTATCACCAGATGGTTGAATATAACTACAATCATAAAACAAATTATCATTAATTGATGATGAACCAACACCTCTAAAAGAAATAGCAGCATTACCATTTTTAGCGATAAAATTATTTTCAATAGTAGCTCCATATAAAGTTGATTTAGGAGCAACAGATGCATTACTTGAAATAGCAAAAATTGAAATATCTCCATATAATGGTTCTGGTTTAATATAACAATTATTAATAAACTTATTATTTTTAATAGTAACATTTTGCGCTAAAGTAGCTTCATTATATTGATCCATTGCTGATGCAACTTGAATAGATCCATGTCCAACATTCATAAATGCATTATTTTCAATTAAAGCATTAGGCACTTGAATAAGTAATCCTCTATTTCTTTTATTTCTAATAATATTGTTTGTAAATGTTAATTTTGGAGTATTTGAGATAAATGTTACTCTACAATTACCCCAATCACTAACGTTAGACATTCTTTCCTTTACTTTAAAATTATACCCAGATGAAGTTTTTTCAATTGTATCAATTGTATAATAACCATTAGTTGGATTATATCCTTCAAATGTATCTTCATTATAAATTGCAATTTTATCTCCAACTTTAGGTTCAAGAACAGTTCCAGTTAACTTATTGACAGTCATTGTTTTAGCACTGCCACCTTCAGCTGAAACAAGTTTATACCAATAACCATGTTTAATATTTAAAGCATCATCATGTGAATTTTCAATAATTGAATTTGTTACTTCAACATTACCACTCATCTTTTCAAAATGTAAAGCATCAGCAGTTGCAGTCATTAAAGATGAACTATTTTCTTTAATGGTTAAATTAAATCTATTTAAATATAAATTGCTAGTTTCTGATGAAACAAGTGCCATTCCATAAGCATTATGCATTGTAACATTTTCAAAATAAATTCCATTTGAAGAAGTTATTGAAACGCCACGTGCATCATATTGAGAAAATTGTAAAGAAACTAATGTTCCATTTCTTGATCTATTAATACCTGTTGAAAATGTTACTTCAATTTGATAATTATTATTAGTTGGTTCTGAAATTGTATAATCAGTAAATGAATCAACTAAAAAATTTCCGCCTTCAAGAGGAGTTTTATTAATTTGACCAAATTCAACCCAAGAACGTAAAGATTTCTTTTTTTTCATTAATTCTTTAACTAAAGGATTAAATTCTTTATCAACTTCAATCTTAATTTTTTTAGTTTCTGTGCTTCCTTCAATAATTTTGCCAGTTAAAGATGATGGTATTTCTTGATTTAAAATAATATCATTAAAATAAACATTTTTACAATTAGAAATAGTAAAATATCCTTTATAATTTAGATCTTGAATTATAATATTAATAATTGTATTATTACCTTCAAAATATGTTCCATTTAATCCAGTAAAAACCAAAGCAGATGAATCATTTGACAAATACGCTTCAATATCAAATTGTCCACTTGGCAATTTAATTTTAACAATCTCATTATTATCATTTTTTTCTTTGGCTAAATAAATAGCAGTTTGTAACTTATAATAATTATTAAGTTTTGTACAAGAAGCAAAGTATGTTTGTACTTGTTGTAAAGTAATGCTATTTACATCAATAATAGCATTTACTTGATCATCATTAATTTTTCCATATTTCTCAACAACTAAATTTTGATTGACCCCGACATTGCTATTTTCTAACCCATATTTTTCTTTTGAAGTAAGTTCCAAATTTGCATAAGGAGATTCACTTAATTTACTAGCATAATCATTAATAGATAGATTTTTATTAGGATCATTATCTTGAACATTTAAATTAATTGAGGAAGTTTTATTACCATCCTCTGTTTTTACTTCAATTGTCACACTCCCAGCTTTTTTACCAGTAACCACACCAGATGATGAAACAATAGCGTTATCATTACTTGCTGTATAAATAACATTTTTATTTGTAGCGTTCAAAGGTAAAATAGAGACAACTAGTTGTAATTGTTCATCAATTTTTAACGTTTCAGTGCTCGCAGAAACACTAACGCTTTCAACATTAATAATATCTTGTTGGGAAGAAGTTGTTCCTCCACAAGAAATTAAATTAGGGGTAAGAAGAAATAAAGATAACGTTAATAAAATACTTTTTTTCATAAAGAACTCCTCACTTCATTATTTTTGTTAATTAAATCTAGACATGATTTTGATACAACAATAGACATATTTGCAGTTGTTAAATTATATAAAACATTATTATAAACATTAATAGAAGACGAATTTTCAATATTCATAATTACACTTGTTAAAGCCTTATTATAATGAATTAAATTATCATGAATTTTTGTATTACCATTAGCTAAAATCCAAATAGTATTTCCTACTCCATTAAAGAAATAATTATTATGTATATCAACATTTTTTAAAGTACCAGTAACACATTTTGATGGATTATCACCATACGCAAATGCACTTAAATCATTATAATTATTTAAAAATTTATTGTTGCAAATTTCAATATTTTGAGGAACAATAGCTTCTCTAAAAATATCATTAACCGCTAGTACTTGAATTGCCCCCATTACAACATTTTGAAATGTACAATTAATAATTTTTGAATCACGAGATTGAAGTAATATTCCACGATTTCTTTTGTTTCTAATAATACAATTATCCAAAGTCATTTTAGTGATTTTGCTTGCATTTCCTACTGTATAATTTTCTTTAACTTTAGATGGTCTTTTATCAACAGTTAATGTATATGAAGTACCAATTTTTGTTAAATCAACAATTTTAAATGTATCAATAAACTCCATATTTTCTGGATTATAAACATCTATAGTATCACCAATTTCGTAATTTATAGCTACTTCATTTTGAGTTTGAGAAATATCTATTTCTTTACTTGAAGCATTTATACTAGTAACTTTTGTATAAAACGATTTAATGTTCAATGCATCATCATGACTTCCTTCAAGCAAACAATTTGTAATATTCAAATCACCCTCTAAGCCAATAGTATGAATAATATCAGCTGTACAAGTCATAATTCTATTAGAACCCTTTTTAGTGGCAAAATTTGTTCTATTTAAATAGAAATTTTTTCCATTTTCTACTCTAAAACCCATTCCACCTGTTGTATAAACATTAACGTTTTCAAAATATACATTTTCACAATTTACAAAATGAAAGCCATGGTTTTCATACATTGTGTATGCAAATGAAACTTTTGTGCCAATTGCTGGATCAGCATAATCTTTTGTTCGATAAGCAAAATTTTCATTTAAAGTAATTGCTAACTCTTTACTAGAACTACTATAATTTGCCCCATAAACACCTTTAATATTTGAGCTTGATGGAGAATTATAAAACAAATTACCATTACGATTTGGTACATATCCATCAGTCTTTTCATCATAATAACATTCCATATAAGAACATGTTTTATTTTGCCAATTTTGATAAAGTGATTGAGTTAAATCAAATTCATTTGGAATATCAAGTACTACAACTGGATTATTATTAATTCTATCAACCCTTTTTACTATTCCAGCAATTGTTGGAGAATATTCCATATCAAATGAAATATTGCTAATCATGATATTTTTAGATACTTTTGCTTCAAAATATGTGCCCCATCCTGAATATAAAAATTCCGTATTATCACCAACTAAATATAAATCTTCGATTCCATCAGTATCAACAGTAGCAGAGAATTTATATACTCCTTGCTTAAATTTAATTATTTTATTTCCTTTAACATTAACTAAACTAGCTAATAAACTTGATAAATTGCCAGAATTATTTTCTCCTAACGGAGTAATATTATAATCTTCAGCCAAGTAAATTGTCCCTTCAGGAATTAAATATAATGTTTCATTTTCAAATCTATTTTTATTAACGCCAACATTTTTCATATCATTTAAACCAATATTTTCTTTGCATTCAATTTCATTAGAAAATGCAGATGAATTTAATCTATTAATAACTTCATTAACATTAGAGAAATTATCTTGATTTGAACTTTCTAAACTACTAATATTTGATGAATTATTACTATTAGAAGCTTTGTTAGATGAGGTAGTTTCTGTTCTATTACAAGCAAACAATGAAAACAAAGCCAACAAAAGACATATATTTCTTGCTCTTTTCATAAATTATTTACCTTTATACCTAGCTAATGAATCGTTATAGCATTTCATTAATTCATCAACATTATATCCTTTTAATGTATTAATAAAATCATTATAACTATTATCATCATATGGGTCTTTTTTATTATCTCCTCTAATATAACTTGCTTCTAAAAATTCTAATTGAGGATCTAATGATGCTTTTATTGTTGTAATTTTACTATATTCTTCAGCGTTCATTTTAATTTCATAAGGTTCTGGATTTTTTAAATATGGCAAATATTTTTGTGACATTTTATTAAGTGAATCAATTATTTTATCATTCATTTTTTCTACAAAGTTACTTGACCAATATAGTGCAGATGCACTTCCTACGTTTGGAGTAATTGTTGCTCTATATTGTTCTTGATTACCAGTCCATGTTGAAGGAACATTGAAAGTCCATGATGTATGCTCAGCATTGTCCCATGTCCAATTTTTATTTTCCACACCATAAGAAATAAGTTGAGCACCTAAATCACTATACATAATATCAAGAAGTCTAGCAACTTCTCTAACATAAACTGATTTTTGAGGGATAGTCGCACCATCAGGATTAAAATAACCAAATCCCCATTGTAATGGAGTACCAGTATAATAAGATGATGTTAAAGGCCCAAAAGTAACATAATTTTCTTCTAAATCATAACCGACAATCAAATAAGCTGCAGCAGCTGGAAAACTTCCTAAACGATTTTTAACGCCATTTTGAGCCATTTGATTATCTGTTTTATTAGAAAAGGTACTAACATCCATTAATCCTTCATTCCACATAGTTCTAGCAATTTGTAAATATTTTCTATATGCTTCTTGATATGGAACATAACTATATTTAGAATTATCATTTTCTATTTCAGCACCTGTAGAAACATATCCATAGCTTGCTAAAATAAAGTTTCTTAAATATTCAAGAGATTTTGAAGTAACAGGTATTTCATCATTTGCGTCATCATTCAAATTTGCATCTAATTCTTTAAACGCTCTTAAAATAGTTAAGTATTCTTCAATTGTGGTAACATCATTAGCATTTGGTAATTTTTTCCCTTTATAACCACCAAATTCATTATTAATATTATCAATCCACTTTTGATTGATAAACATTTTAAAAGTCAAATCTCTAGCAACATCTTTTACAGATAATGTTGAATACATGTATCCATCTGATAAAGTAGCTGTTTCTTTAGCATCACCTTTTTCTTTATCAACACCAAAGTTATTATCTAATCCTTTTTTATAATTAGGCATATAATTATCGATAATATTACCAACATTTACTTGAGTTCCATTAACAGTATATGAATAATTACCATCATTAAAAGGAACATATGCGTCATATTTTTTCTCTGCATATTCTACTAGTTCAGAAATAGGATTATTGAACAAAAATAAATCTGGTATTGTATTATCTGACGACCAAGCACCAGTTCTTTGATTTGTATAAGCTGAAGTATCTGGAGTTGTAAATTCAAAATTTAATCCAGTAATTTCAGATAAATACTTAAACATTTCTAAATCACTATAATTAGGATTTCCAGAACTATGTGGTGCAAAAATTTTAATTGTTACTGGATTTTTAACAATTCTATATGGATTATCATCTGTACCATTTAATAAAAAATTATCTGGATCATAATTTTTTTGTAATGATGAGCATCCAGCAAAAGCAGTAAGTGCCATCAAAATAATTGATGTGAATGTAATTATTTTTCTTTGCATAATTTTTCTCCTTAACCTTTAATTCCACCAATAGTAACGCCCTTTTCAAAATATTTTTGAAAAAACGGATAAATAACTAATAATGGTAATGACGAAACAACAATAGTAACATATTTCAACTGTTCTGATAAATTAACATCTGTGCCTCCACCAACGCTTGATTGATTAGAAATCAAAATATCATTTAAGACGTTTTGCAATGGATAGAGCGAAGAATCTTGTACGTACATTAAAGCATTAAAATATGAATTCCAATACCCTACAACTGCATATAAAATCATAACTGCAATTATCGGTCTACATAGAGGTAAAACAATTCTAGTAAATATTTTTAAATCTCCACATCCATCAATCATAGCTGCTTCTTGCAATTCCATTGGTATTGATGATTGCATATAGGTTCTAATAACGATAATATTAAATACTGATATACATCCAGGCAAAATAATTGCCCAAATAGTGTTATATAAATGTAATTGCTGAATCAACAAATATGTTGGTATCATACCTCCAGAAACAAACATTGTTAAAACTAAGAACAAGTTTAAAAATTTTCTTCCTTTAAAATCTTTTCTTGAAAGAGGGTAAGCACATAAAACTTGACAGGTAACTTGAATAATAGTTCCAATAAGTGTATATAGTATTGAATTTCTAAATCCTCTCCAAATATCTTCGTTTTTAAAAATTTCTTTGTATCCACTTAATGTAAATTGTTGAGGAAATAGTCCTACTTCGCCTGCCACTACTGCATCAGCCGATGACAATGAAGACGCAAGAACATTTATTAAAGGAAATAAGAACATTAATGCAAGAACGCCAATAATTATCATAATGATAATATCAAATATTTTTTCTGAACCTTTACTTTTTCTATTCATAACTATCTCCTACCATAGTGAATTATCACTAACTTTTTTAGAAACAAAGTTTCCTAAACATAAGATTATAATATTAACCACAGAATTAAACAATCCAATTGCTGTAGCGTATGAATATTGAGCTGATCCAAATTTAGGGAACGAAATATTATAAACATATGTTGCAATAATTTCTGAAGAAGACAAGTTCGTTGATAATTGCATTAAATATACTTTTTCAAAACCAACACTTAAAATATTTCCAATTGACATAATAAACATAATTACTGCCAAAGGAATAATTTGAGGTAAGTTGACATATAGAATTCTTCTACCTCTTCCTGCTCCATCAATAATTGCAGCATCATGCAAATTAGGGTCAACATTTGCTAAACTACCCATATAAACAATTGACCACCAACCTAAACCTTGCCACAAACCAGAAACAACATATAGCATACAAAAATAATCAGGATTTTCCATTAAATTAGTTGCATCAAAACCAAAAAAAGCAAATATTCTTGTAAAAATTCCACTATCAACTTTAAAGAAAGCAAACATCATGCCAACTAAAACAGATACTGAAATAAAATATGGTGCATACATTATAGTTTGAATAAGTCTTTTATATTTTTTTACTTTTATTTCATTCAATAATAAAGCAAATATAATAGGTAAAATTGAATTAAAAATAATAGATGCTATTGATAAAACTAAAGTATTTCTTATAATAGTCCAAAAATTTGGAGCAGTTATAAATGTATAAAAATGTTTAAAGCCTCCCATTGAAGTCCAAGGAGAACCAAATATTCCTTTAAAAGAAGTATAATCTTTAAATGCTATAACTAACCCACTCAAAGGAAGATAATGAAAAATAAAGATATACAATATAGTAGGAATTGTCATTACAAAAAGAGCTAATCCTATTTTAGAATACCATTTACGTTTTCCTGGAGTTCTTGATAATGTTTCAATTTCTTGTTTTGTAATTTTTGCTTCCATGCTATTCTCCTTCTGTAAGCACTTACATTATAAATAATAAATAAGTTCTTTTCCATAAAATAAAATGACTAAAAATATATACTTTTTTGATATTTTATATCATAAACGTACTAATTAACATATATTTTTTATATTTTTAATATATTTATTATTTATCTTTTTATAAAATGTACTAATATAAATATATAAAGATACATTTAGATGAGGTTTTTTTGATGAATAAAATAAATTTTATAAATAGGAGTCTTTGTTTTAGAAATATGATAGATGATTTTAATTTAGATATTTCTACATCTATTGTTGGATATGAAGAATGTATTAAAAACAAACAATTAATTGATAGTAATAAATCATGTTACATTTTACATTTTATAGTTAAAGGAAAGGGCATTATTATTAATCAAAATCAAAAAAAAGAAATAATATCATCAAGTGAATGTTTTTTAATTGAGCCAAATTCTCATGTAAAATATAGGCCAGATCCAAGCAATCCATGGTCTTATTTTTGGATTGAAATAAATGGAAACGGGTTAAAAAAATTATGCGATCATATTAATTTTAAATCAAACAATATGCATTTAAAAATTCAAGACTTTAATCAAATAATTAACTGTTTTGCTAACATTTTTAATGAAGAGCTATTTATTTCTAATCAAAACAGTGAATTTTTAAGAGTCACTAGTGAAATAATGAAAATTTTATCTTTTTTAATTAAAGAACATGGTATTGAAAAAAATCAAAGTTCTTTATCAAAAGAAGAAAATCAAATCAAAAAAATAATTGAATATGTTAATAATAATTATACTTCACCAGATATTTCAATAAAAAAAATTGCTGATAATTTTTATTTTTCTCAAGCGTATTTAACAAGAATTTTTAAAAAAAGTACTGGAATATCACCTATGAAATATATAATTATGTTAAGAATGCGTAGAGCAGTAGAATTACTTAATAAAGAATCATTCTCAATTGCGCAAATTACTTATTGTGTTGGATATAAAAATCAATTTTATTTTTCTAAAGAATTTAAAAATTATTTTGGAGTAACACCATCTAAATATAATCTTAATCCTTCTTTGTTAGATCAACACGTTCAGAATTTGAAAAAGTAGATGAATCTAGATATTTATTATCTTCTTTAATTTCAATTTTATCTTCTTCTTTATCATAAACAATATATCTTTCATCAATTCCTCGAGTAGAACAAATAAAATCTTGAAGTGATCTTTTTTGCTTATTGACAAAAATTAAAATAAATGAAAAACAAGCCATAATTGCTGAAATAGCCATAAATGAAAACAAAGAAATCCCTGCTCCAGCTATTTCAAATATTGGATACATCCAACCAGTTTGTAACCCACCACTAAAAAAGCAAGAAATAATCATTATCCCAAAGAATAAAACAAATGAACAAATATTTCTAAAAACAAATTGTTTAGCTGTTACAATGTATCCTTCATTATCAGCAATACATATTTTTAATAATCTTTTCCCAACCGTTTGCATATTTTTAAAAATAAATTGTGGTAATAAAATAACAATAACAAAACTTAACGCATAACAGCCAACAGTAAAACCATCTAAAATATATGAGCATTGAGCATAATTTTCTTTATATATATTGTAATGGCCTTTAAATCTAGAAGAATTAACTAATAACTCTACTTCTTCATTCCAAATTTTTTGGTATGTTGAAGCAAGTAAATTTCTAATAGATTTTCCAGCTTGATAATCATTATCTTGATAATATTTATATAAATCAATTGCGTATTTAGAATTTAAATAAGGTAAAGATAATTCTTCATTATAAACCCATAAAGAACCATTATCTAACGGATTATATGTATTCTTTTTTAAAATACCATAATAATATTCTTTAACATTTTTTCCATTTAAATCTAAAATATCATTGTTTTCATTAAATTTATCTACATAATTAACATAAAAATAAGCTAAATTATCTTCTTCATAAGAAGCAGGAGCATAATCTTTTAAGCTATCTATATTAATACCATTTTTTTCAAATGCTTCTTTATTCATGTTAAAAGAATATACTATATGTTTATAACAATATTCATTAAATATTTTTTCTTGATCTCTAGGATTTTGATACAAATGGTTATCATTATCATCAAAAAAATAAATTTTCGCTTCTTCTTCTATTTCATAACATTTAACCATTTCTTGAGTAAGTATTATTTCTTTTTGTTTATAAAAAGATGAATTATCCAATATTAAATGTGAAAGCATTAATAAAAGAAAAGAAATAATAACTATTAAAAACGCATCAATTAAATGCGCTTCTATTCTTCTAGATGATGGTGGATTTAATTCATTTTTATATGGTTGTAAAACACTTTTTTCCATTAAAACTCCTATTTAATAAGCTTCTGAGTTATTGTATCAAATAAATGAATTTTTGATAGATCGAAAACTAAATTCAATTCATCACCAACATTAACTAATGTTTTTGCATGTATTTTAGATACAATTTCTACTCCTTCAAACTCACTATGAACATAATACTCATGTCCTAATAATTCTGCAACTGATACTTTTAAAGCAAATTGTTGAGAAACAACTTCATCAGTCAAAATTCTATTTGCTTGATAAATATCTTCTGGTCTAATTCCAAAAATAACTGAAATTTCTTTTTTCAAATCAAGAGCATTTATCTTTTCTAATGAATTAATAAGATAAGTTCTTCTAGCATTTGATTCCAAACAAAGCTTTAATTCTTCATGCAATTTTTGTAGTTCATATTCTAACATTTTTGTTGAGTGATTTTTATTTTTTTCTTCAACAATTTTTATTTTATCTTCATATTCTTTCTTTTCAATAAAATTATCTTCAATTTGTTTTAATTCTTGTTCCAAATTTGCTTTTTCTTTTACATAAAAATCGTTAACCGCTTTTTCAAAATCTTTACCAAGCTTAACAATTGTTCCTTGCGGTAATATAACCTCATCTTTAACAAATTTTGCATTAATTAAATTCATAGCAGGACTACCAATAAATGTCGCCACAAAGATATTTGCTGGATGATTATATATTTCAATTGGTGTACCAATTTGTTGAATATAACCTTTATTCATAACAACAATTCTAGTTGCCATTGTCATAGCTTCTGTTTGATCATGTGTAACATAAATAGTTGTCGCATTTAAATCATTGTGCAATTTAATAATTTCACTACGCATTGCTACTCTTAATTTAGCATCCAAATTAGATAATGGTTCATCCATTAAGAAAACTTTAGCATTTTTAACAATTGCTCTTCCAAGAGCTACTCTTTGACATTGGCCACCTGACAAAGCCTTTGGTTTTCTTCCTAAGTATTCAGAAATTTGTAATATTTGAGCAGCTTTTTCTACTCTTGATCTAATTTCATCTTTTGGCAAATGTTTATATTCGTAAACTTCAACAGGAGTTTTTTCTAAATATTCAATTTTTTCCTTAATCTCATTTAATTCATTTTTTATTTTATTTTTTTCTTCACCTTCAGCTAATGAAACAAAATATTTATTTAAATTATTATATTGATTCTTTAATATTTTAATTGCTTTTTTATTAATGCCTAAGATAGGATTACCATTTTCATCCACTTTTAAAGTAGGATATTTTTTTATTTTTAAGCCAAAAGCCATATTACCCGCAACTGTCATATGTGGATACAACGCATAGCTTTGGAAAACCATAGCAATATCTCTATCTTTTGGATGTAATTCATTAGCGTAAGTCTTATCAATAAATAAATCACCACAAGTAATATCTTCTAAACCCGCAATCATTCTTAAAGTAGTTGATTTACCACATCCTGAAGGGCCAACAAATACAACAAATTCTTTTTCTTTAATATCTAAATTAAAATCATATACTGCTTGCACCTTATTATCATATATCTTATTAATATGACGTAATGAAATATATGCATCTTTAGGAGCATTTTTTATTTTATGAGATTCGATTTTTTGCTTTTTAACCATTTCTTCATAAATACGACATCTTTGTTTATATAATTCTTTTTCTTTAATTTTATTGTTTTTTTCTTCTTGATGTTTTCTTTCTTTTTCAAGTACAATTAAACGATCTTTTTCTAACATAGTTTTAAAGCTCCTTTTTTTAAAGTATACAAAAAGTATATATTTTTTGAAAGCGATTACAAGCTAAAAATCAGTAAACTACAATAACAAAGTCAAAAAAGTATATATTTTTTAAAAATATCAATAAATTAAAATTTTATAAAATCAAGTAAAAAAAATCACCTTACGGTGAACATCTATATAAACATCTTTTTTTCAAAGGTGAAATATTTAAGCAATGGTGGGCCTGAAAAGACTTGAACTTTCGACCTCACCCTTATCAGGGGTGCGCTCTAACCAGCTGAGCTACAGGCCCGATTGCTTAAATATAATATAATAATACAACTCAAAAATCAACAATATTTTTAACTTTTTTTATTTTTTTTATTTATATCATATTTAAGCGTTTTTTCGGGTTAATTTTATCTAAAAATTTAGTATTTTATTTGCTCACTACAGTGCTAATTTCCCATTTAACTGGTTCATTATTTACATAATGCCAATATCCATCTGCATTAGTTGGATTTGATGTAGGTTGAGTTGATGAAAATAAATAAAATTTAAATTTTGACGCCTCTCTCCAGAATTGATTCCAGCTTGTAGGTATTGTTTCACCTTCATAATATACAGATAGATTTTCATGGTGATCACCAAATGGTTGCATTCCAAGAACTGTACCTTTTGGTAAAATTAGTTTTTCAATTTTATTACATGAAACAAATACCCAATGTCCAATATTAACACCAGAATTAAAAATAACAGTTGTTAAAGAACTACAATTTGTAAAAGACGAATCTTTAATTTGTGTAATTGTACTTGGAATATTAATGTAAGTTAAATTTGTACAACCACTAAAGCCTATAATTTCAACACTACTATTTGATTTATATCCAATAGTCGTTATCATATTTTTTGTTTTTACAAATTCATTGTTTGTATCAATCGTTTCATAATAATATGATGGGATATTTAATTCCTTTATTGTTGCTTTATAATCATTTTTCACGGCAATGGCATAGTTACCATCATTCAATTTACTAAACGAAAAACATTCTTCATTTGTTTTTGATTCATCAAACGCATCTACATTAGCTTTTTTAGTAGCGGCTTTATTACCATCTTCTAAAATAAGAGAAACATTAATTACAGTTGACCAATATTCTTCTGGAATATCTTTTAATGTATATGCAACAAAATATTTATACTCATTATTTTCAAATACTGTATTTGCTGTTTGTTCAACAGTTCCATTTAATATTTTTGAATAAGCACAAGTGACTTCAATATCATTTGCTTTCATTATTACTTCATTATTTACTTTGATTTCTTCTCTGTGGAAATGTGCTTTTAATGAAAGGCTTGATATGCCTGCAACAAATCTTAATGATCTTTTACCATTTTCTACATTTGATGCTTGTACTTTTAGAATATTAGATACTTTAACATCATTATTTGAAGTAGATGTAATTTCTTTTCTAATTCCAACGATATTTTCATCATTAGTTGTTTCTTCTAATTGAAATTGAGAATTAGTTAATTGAGTATTATTAACATTAAATAGAGATAACGCTAATAATGGAAGAATAAATAATTTTTTAATTTTTTTCATTTTATTTACCCCATGTTTCACCATTAACACTTGTGTTCCAATCAAGGGTTTCATTTGCTTTTAAATTGCTTGCTAATATAACATCTTCATAATTCACATTAATAAAAGATATTGTTGGTATAATATATTCTTTTTTCATAATTCTTATTTTTACGTATTACACGTATCTCCTTTCTTTTTAATAATTTAGTTTAAAAAATAGCATAAAAATGCTATCTTTTGATATTTCATCTTATAAAAAGTTATATTATTTGTCAATAATATTTTTTATTATTTGTAAGAAAGGGGTTTCAATTATTTAAATAATAATTATATATTCCTTGATATAAAGCATCTACTATCGCTTGTTGATATTTATCATCAATAAGTTTGCTTCTTTCTTCTTCATTAGAAATAAAGCCACATTCAACAATAACACCTGGTTTAGTACAATTTTTGAATAAATAAAAATCTTCATAATGAACTGTTTTATTTTTGTTAGATAAAATATTTAATTCTTTTTGAATATTTTTAGATAATAAATATGAATATTCATTATTTTTATCATAATAAACCATGGGTCCATTAACATCATTTGTTGGATATTTATTTACATGTATGGATATAAATACATCACAACCTGAATGGTTGATATTTTCTACTCTTTTATATAAATCTTCATTTTTTCTATTTTTCGCGTATAATGAAGCCAAATCATAATCATCAGTTCGAGATATATACGCAATTAGATTTTTAGATATACATTTTTCATATAATTTTTTTGCTATAGATAAATTTATTTCATCTTCATATATATCTAAATATGTCGCTCCATTGTCTTTTCCACCATGGCCTGGATCAATAAAAACGATAAAATCAATAAAAGATGAAACATCTATACATTTATTAAATGTTAAAGGAATGAATATAATTGTAGATATAACTAAAATCCATGAAATAATTATAAATATTTTTTTCATATTATAATTTATTATTGAATTTGAATTTTAATTACTTATTTATTCATTAATCAATGCAACAAGTTTTTCCATTTCATAAGATTTAATTGTTTTTTGATTATCTAAAGGTATATAGTCTTCATCAAATATGATATTTGCTTCTTCTTTTGAAGTAATTTCTCCTCTACATTTAAGTAAATCATACATACTATAATTTAAATAATTTTCGTTTAAATATCTTTCTATTAATAATAATTGTTTTTTATTTACTACTTGATTATTTCCACTTGAATTAAGGTTTAAAACAATAATTTCTTTTGTTTTTAAATCTATTGCAAAGCCTATATAAGCACATGAATTACTTATAACATTAATTTTAAATTCAATATTTTTAGGATCCCATGCACTTGTATTTAAGTTATTCTTATTTTGATAACCACATACAATGTCACCTTCATTAAGTTTTCCACCATAGCCATTAAGAGTATAAATAACATATCTATAACCTAATTCTAACAATTCATCTATTTTAAAATCTTGATATTCTGCTCCATTTTCATCTCTACAATCACCAGAAGATAAAGCAGATTTTCCTAAAGGAAGAGTATTATAATTCCTCCAAGAAAGTTCAACATAATCATTATTTTTATTAAAATCATCTTTTATAAATAATGCCGATGTATCAATATCAAATACATTTTTCCAATAACAAAAAGTTCTTATATAATTACCATTAATTTTAATTCTTGAACCAGTTGGAAGCACATCTAAACCTCTTCCTGAACACGAATTATTAACAGGCAAAGCAATTTTTTTAAATTTTTCAGAAATATATATTTTTCCTAATTTTGGTAAAGACAAATAATATGAATCAATTTTATTTTTAATAATATTAGATAGTGTTTCACATGTTTCATAATCTAATTTTGATTTTCTATATTTTTCTTCATAATCAGTTTCAATATGACATTTCACTAAATTATTATTTTTAAATGTAAATATTCTTTTGTCTTTATCATTTAAAATAGTTGTTAATATTTGATATAGCAAAATAGGATTGTCATTAGGAAGCATATTTATTAAAATATTTTTTTCTTCATTATTAGCTCTTGATAATAAAAATCTAAAATTACGAGCAAATAAAGATCCATTATCTAAAAATATTTTACTAGCAGAAATAATATTTCCATTTTTTATTTCTTTTATTGCAGCTTTATATGGTGAATTATCATTGTTATCACTAATTTTTAAATTACATTCTTTACATAATTTATTAAAAAATTTAGCTTGCTTTTTACTTAATGATGTTTTTTTAACCAAAGGAATCATATTTTTAATTAATTTCAATGTGTTTTTTTGTGATTTGTTCATTTTATTAAAATCTGCATTACCAAATTTAAGAATAGAGAATTTTACAACATCTTTTCTATCAAGTAATTTTGCAAAATTTATATCTTTATCTAATAAATAAAAAATATTATCTTTACATTTAATATCTTGATTATGATAAAATCCTAATGAATATAAATATAAAAATTCATTTGCTTCTTCAATAGAAAAAGGACGAGAATAATTACAATATGCATCAAATATATCATTCAATATTTTATTAATTTCATTTTCTAGAATTATATTATATTTTCTTATTTTAATTTCTTTACCATTCTCATATTTAGGTAATACTTTATTAAATAATTCTATACGATTAAAATTTGTATTTTTATTATGATTTCCTTCAATCAAATCAATATTGATATAAGAAATAAGCTGTTCTAAATATAATTCTTCACAAGAAAAATATTTTAAATCTTGAGGATTTTTATAAAATGAATTAGGTATATTAATTTTTAAATATTTTTTTAATTGTTGAACAACTTCTTTATTTAAAAATTTAGGATTGACAATTTCGATGCCAAATTTATTTAATAAATAAGCATAATATTTATCTCTATTGTTGTCTTCTTGTCCATTTGACATAATATAATGTCTAGAAATAAGTATTTGTTCTTTATTAATTTTATTCATAATGTTTCATCCCTCTTTAATTTATAAAACCTCTTGCATAACAAGAGGTAAAATTTAAAATAATGGCCTGACTATGCACTATCTTACAATAACGAAATAAGTACAGGCTCTAAATTTATAATATATTAAAACATTAAAATTTGCAACACGCAAAAAGAGGAGAAAATCTCCTCTTTAATGTTCTGTAACCTAAAACGAAATAAATTAACGTTTTGAGAATTGTGGAGCACGTCTTGCTTTTTTGAGACCATAGTGCTTTCTTTCTTTAGCTCTAGAATCTCTTGTTAACATACCTGCTACTTTTAATGGAGCACGATAATCAGGGCTTGCTTCAAGTAAAGCTCTTGCAATACCTAATCTTAATGCACCAGCTTGGCCTGTAAATCCACCACCAGTAACTGTTGCAATAATATCAAATCTTTCAGTTGTTCCAGTTAATTCAAGTGGTTGTTTTAAATCCATAACGAGTGTTGCATGTGGTAAATAGTTATTAACATCTTGACCATTTACTGTAATAGCACCTTTTCCAGGAACTAAATAAACTCTAGCGATAGATGATTTTCTACGACCTGTGCCATAGTATTTGACTTCTTTTTTCTTTGCCATTGTTCATTCCTCCTAGAATTTTAAAGTTAACACTTCTGGGTTTTGTGCAACTTGTTTATGTTCATTACCTTCATAGACAAATAATTTCTTTTCAATTTGTCTACCTAAACGACCCTTAGGTAACATACCGTGAACAGCTCTTTCAACCATTTCAACTGGGAATTCTCTTTTCATAACTCCAGCAGTTCTTGATCTGATTCCTCTAGCCCAACCAGAAGCATTATAATATGTCTTCTTGTATTCAGCGTCACCAGATAAAGCAACTTTACCAGCGTTAATGACAATGATGTAATCACCACAGTCTACATTTGGTGTATAGATAGCTTTATTTTTGCCAGTTAAATATCTAGCAACTTCTGATGCTAAACGTCCTAATGGGAGGTTTGTTGCATCAATTACGTACCACTTACGTGTTACAGTTTTAGCATTAGCAATTGTTGTTTGTCTTTGCATAATTTTAATCTCCTTGCAATTGTCTGTCTTACCGGGACTACAATTGGCAATAAGTGCCAATAAATATATTATTCTAATTTAACAAGTAAATCAATAAATTTTATAATTTTTTGAATTAATTTAATGGTTGAAGAATTATTTCTTCAGCAGTTGCAATATAACTACTAGTTTTAACAATTTCATATTTTATTTCTTTTGTTTGTTTTTCTAAATTATAATATTTAGTTTAAGCATAATAAAAACGCACCAAAGTGCGTTTTATACAATTATTTTAATTTTTTTAATTTATCTTGTAATTTATCAATTAAATCAATGAGTTCTTCATAATCTTTTTTTGATATAGAAAATTTTTCTTGGTTATTATCAATTACAACATTTTGAGCGCTAGTTGAAGAAAGATTTTCTTTCTTTTTGTATAAAAATTTATGTTCAGATTTTTCTTGAGAACTATCTGTCTCAATATTATTTACTAGTGCTTTTTTCTTTGGCTTAAATAAGAAGAAAATTCCTACACCAATTCCACCTATAATTATCACATCTATCATTATTACTACCATTATCCACCATACAAATGGTTGAGTGACAATAACATTTGTTGACGTGTAATTTGGATCATAATTTTTAGTTCTATAATATGTATTACAAAATGACCATAAGTCTCTTTTTACAGATTGTCTAGCTAAATAAACATCAACTACATTGTTTTTATCAAGTTCTGCTCTATTAGCAACACTTCCTTGGAATCTTAAATCATTACCAGATCTAATTAAATTTGCAGTAGTTCTTGATGCACTATTAACATCATAATCCGTAATAATTGATCCTTTGAATCCCCATTCTTCTCTTAATACTCCATTTAACAATTGATAAGAATAAGCACATCTTACTCCGCCTATGTTATTAAATGATGTCATCAAGAAATTTGCTTTACTTTCTTTAATAGCAATTTCAAACGGTTTTAGATAATTTTCTCTTAAATTTTGTTCTGTTAACCATGTATTATAGTCTCTAGGATTTCTTCCAGGTTGAGAACAAACAAAATGTTTTATAGAGACTTGACAACCATGTGTAATAGCACCTGTTGCCATTTTACCACCCATAATTCCACATAAATAAGGATCTTCACTATATTGTTCATAATTTCTACCATTATAAGCATGACGATGCAAATCAACTGCTGGAGCATATATTCCTATTGTTCCTGTTAATGAAGCTTCAGTTGCCATTGCCGCACCTTCTAATCTAGCAAGTTCTTTGTTAAAAGTCATACCTACTAAAGTTTCAGCTGGAAATGCAGTTACATCAGCTAATTGTTCTGGAGAAAGTGTTGAATTGTTAATTCCTTGAGGTCCATCAAAAACTCTTGTTTTAGGTTTTCCAATAGATTCAGCTGGAGCTGTTCCACAACTACAACGAGCAACAATATCAACTATTTCTATATATGATAATTGATTCAATAATTGTTCCCATTCAGGTGCATCATAGTTTTCACCTAATTTTAAAATTAATTCTTCGTTAGGAATTATTTTATTGTTTGTATATCCACTTAAATCATTAGTTGACGCTTTTTCACCATTTTCTAAAGTATATAATAATAAATTTGTTTCAGTACTATTTAAAGTTGGCATTGTAATATCTTTATAATATTCTTCATCTGTAACATAAGTTCCATCTTTAGTAGAATCTGCTCCTGAAGTTCTATTTGGAGTAGTTGTTTTTGGAAATGTTGATAAAAAATCTGCTCTTGACAAATATGTTATTTTTTCACCATTATTATTACCATCAATTGGAATATTGTTTTCAGCTGTCGAACCTGTAAATCTATTTTTTATAGTTCCATTTGTATTTGGATCTTTATCCCATTTTAAATCATTAGTTAAATTTATTTTAATAGTACTATTTTCACACTTATTTAATTCATGAGCATTATTTTGTAATTTTAATTGATATTCACCTTTTTCAAGTTCATACCCTGTAAAATTATTTTTATTTTTATCATAAGCATCATAACTTGCCATATCATACAAGCTAAATTCTAAAGACAAAATTTGACTATTCGGCTTGTCTTCACTTGATTGAGAAAGTGGATATAGCATCTCTGTTTTTTCAAATGCAACTAAATTAACATACGCTTTTTCAATACCACCTTTTGTGTATGGTGCGGTGTAATATAATTGAACAACATCTTTACCAGCGACTAATCCAGTATTTTTTACTTCAACCTGAATTAAAATTTTTGTATCTTTATCTTTAACATTATCTCCATTAATTGCTGGTATAATTGTATCACCATTTTTAAAAGAAATATTTTTAAAATTCCATTCAAATGTTGTATAAGATAATCCATATCCAAATGGTCTAAAAACAACTTCATTATAGTTTTTACCAATAGAATTAAAATATCCTTCTTTGTCAGCTGTTTCATACCATCTATACCCAGTATAAATATCTTCTACATAGTGAATTTGTGTACCATTATCTTTTTTAGCAATAACATTAGCCCATGTTGGATCACTTTTGGTATCATAAACAAAAGTATCAGTTAAATGTCCACTTGGATTTACTTTTCCAGCTAGAATATCTCCTATTGCTTTTGTTCCAGATTTTCCTGGATATGAAGTATACAAAATAGCATTAATTTTAGGATTGTCTAAAAAACCTAATTCCATCATGTTTCCACTATTGATTAAAACTATTACTTCACCAAAATTATTGCTAACCCACTTTAACATAGCTTCTTCTCTTAATGATAATTGACAAAAATTTCTACCATCTAAATCATTATCATTATAAGATGCTTGATAAGGTTTACTAAATGAATATGAAGTTTGATCAGTTGTATTTTCATCAGCATCACAATTTTCACCAGTAAATCTTGATATAGTTACTACAGCTGTATCAGAAAATGCTTTTGCTGATTTAAGAATATTTTGTTCTTTTTCCCACCAACTTTCTTTAGGATTTTCTCCTTCTTCTTTAAAGAAATTTAGTAAGGAAGTATTAACTTCAAAGCCAGCTTGTTCAATTCCTTGTTGTAAAGTAACTTTATCTTTATCATATAAAGTTACAGAACCAGAGCCACCACCAAATAAGTAAAAGCCATTTTCGGCATCAGTACTTCCTATTCCAAATAAATTGATTGGATAACCATCTTCATCGTCTTCATCAATTTCTAAAGGTAATGTTCCATCATTTTTCATTAATGTCATACCTTCTTGAGCTATTTGATTGACAACATTACCTGCCGCCATTTGTGCTTCTGATAATTTTGAATTATCATAAGTTATTTTAGCAGGAACAAGTTGAGATGTAATTTCATTTTCATGAATATAACATTCGTAATTACCTACTGCAAGGCCAGCTAATATTACGGCCATGCAAGGTAAAATAATTACTTTTCTTAAAAGTGATTTTTCCATATTTAAACCTATAAATTTATATTTAAAGTAAATGATAATTTGTAATTTCCGTTAGTAACGGTGACTTTTTGAGAAGATAAAGTATAATCAATATCACTTAAAACACCAACATAATTTACATTTGTTCCTTCGCTAGGTTTTGTAACAACAGGATACTCATTACCATTTGGTAATCTTAAATACATTAATGTATATTGATATGGGTGTGCACTAGGAGTTGAAATAATATCAGTAATTTTTTGATTTTTTTCAAGTGTTAATGAATCAAGTTTAGTATGTGATCCATCTCTTACTGTAAATAAATTTGCACCAAATGAATCTGTTTCTCTAACTTGGAAGAAATCAATATTCGCACTTATTCCATTTGGCATACGAACTCTAATTATATTGTTTCCTTTAGTTAAATGAATTTTTCCTAAATTTGCCATACCAAACCACATTGCATTATTCCATACATTATTAAATGTTGTTGTTTGATTACATAATGAAGGAATTTGACTATAATTATTTTTATAATATTTTAATTTTCCATTTTCATCTTTTTCTTCATTTATATTAATTTCAAAACAATTAATCAAATCATTTTCATTTGAAGATTGTAATCTTGAAAATAAATAATAATCTTTTGTTTCTTGTACATTTACTTCAAATTTAAAGAAAACTTCTTTACCATGATTGCTAGCACCTGCACCTAAAGCTATAACTTTTTTATTGCTTGAGCCATCTTTAGTTTGTTCTGACTTTAATGTTTCATTTTCATAATATTCTATATTAGTTAAATTGTTAACTGAAGCATATTTATTTGTGGTTTCTTCTCCATTTTTATACTTATAAACATTATCTTCTGCTTCATAAATATCATAATTTTCTTTAACAATAAATAATTTAAAAGACGCTGTATTTTCTTTATAATTAATTGTTACAATTTGTTCTTGGTCAACTTTTGTATAATCAATATTACTATAATTAGTTAACATTTCTTCAGTAATTGGGTGTTCACTACCATCTAATAATCTTATATACATTAAAGTATATTTACAAGGGTGATTTGCTGGAGTACCAGACTTATCAGATAATAATCCATTTTCAATTAAAGTTAATCCATTATTTGTTGATAATTCATTTCTTGATCCTTCTCTAAAACTGAAAATTTTAGATGTTTTTGCACTATTTTTGTTTTGAATTTCAAAATAATCAATATTACCACTTAATCCATTAGGCAATGTGATTTTTATTGTGTTTTCACCTTTATTTAAAGAATATGTTCCAATATTAACCATATTCCACCAAAACATGTTATACCAACTCAAATAATCACTAGATGTGTTATATTGTTCTTTTAATTGATTACCTTTAAGTATTTTATCATTTGAAGTATTTAAAGTTCCTTCTTCACCATTAATACTTACATTAAATAATCCATTAATTGAGCTTTCACCTGTTCCTTGTACTCTCGCTAAAAGTTCATATTCTCCAGAAGTTGGAGCGTTAACAGTAAATTCAAAATATACTTTTGTACCATTTTGTCCTTTAGATAATGAAGAAACTGCACCTTTACCACTTGCTCCATTTGGTATTTGTTTAAATAATTGATCTGATAAATTACCATTTTCATCAGGATATTGAGCATTTGCTGAAGCTTCACTTAAAGTGTATTTATTATCATTTTCAAGTAAATAAACACAATCTTCTGCTTCAATATGATCTGGTTCAACATTCATTTCTTCTAATAATGATGTTGATTTAGAAACAGTGTTTGCATTATTTATATTTAAATAAACAGCTATATTATCTGCTTGATGTTTTTCACTAGCAAATTTTATAGTATAGCAAGTCCATAAATATTCAGTTGGAGTAGTTGTTAATTCGTTACCATTATAATATTGTCTAGTACCATTAGATAATATGCTTTTGTATAAAACATCTGCATTTTTTTCTCCAGCAATATATTCTTCATCATTAATAAACATTTTGTAATTTAATGTTTCAATATCACCTTTAATTGCAGTAGCGTATCTTAAATAATAATTAGTTCCATCATAACCATATTGTACATACATATTAGAACATTTTACAGTTTCATTAGTATCAGTTAATTGATTAAGTAATCTTGTTTCAATATGTGCTTTTTCATTAAATACATCAGTTGTAGAACATATTAATGAGTTTTCATTATTAACAATTATTGAAGGTATCATCATTAACATTGATAATGATAATATCATTAATTTATTATATTTTTTCATTTTATAACCTCATCTTAATCCAATGTTACATCAACATTTTGATAAATGTTATTTTCATCTTTTGTATCAAAAGAGACACAAATTACATCATCTAAATTAATTTTCTTTACACTTATAATTGGAGTGTAATACATATTTTTTTCCATATTTTTTCCTCTATTCTTCTTCAGCTTCAATTATTATTTTGAATGAAGCATTATATGTTTTTTCTTTTTTAGTAAATGTTATATTTACTTCTTGCTCACCAGTTTTGGTATAATCAATTTCGTTCATTAAATCTTCAGTTACAGGAATTTCACAACCATCATCTAGTCTTAAATAAATTAATGTATATTTACATGGGTGACCAATTGGTGTAGCTACTTTATCTATTAATTTTTCACCATATTTTAAATAAATTGGATTTGTTGATAAATTTACTCTACTTCCTTCTCTCATACTAAATAATTGAGTTTCATGTATTTCACCTTTACTTACAACTTCAAAATAATCAATATTTCCACCTAATCCTTTTGGCATTGTAATTTTTATTTCATTATCACCTTTTGTAAGTGAATATGTTCCAATATTGACAACATTCCACCAAAACATGTTATACCAACCAATAAAACCTTCTTTACCATATTGATTTTTAATTTGATTACCAGCATGAATTGTATCAGTGCTTGTTGAAATCATTTCTTCACCATTATTAATAGAAACTTTAAAATTATTTTTAATTTGATTTTCACCTGTTCCTTGCACTCTTGCTAATAAATCATATTCGCCAGTTGTAGGAACTTTAATATTAAATTTAAAATAGACATTCTTACCATTTTGTGATGCAGATAATGATGAAACTGCTCCTGTACCACTTGCTCCATTTGGTATTTTTTTAAATAATTGATCTGATAAATTACCATTTTCATCAGGATATTGAGCATTTGCAACTTTTTCTTTAATTGTGTATGGTGCGTTTGAGTCTATATTATAAACACAATCTTCTGCTTCAACATGATCTGGAGAAATAACATTATTTGGATCATTTATTTTTAAAGTAAAACTATAATCAACAGTTGGTACATATTCAATTTTTATTAAATGTTCACCTTCACTTAGACTTACCTGTGTTTTATCTTCGATAAGATTTGTACCATCATATAATTTCCATTGATCAGCTTTTAGCAAAGTCATTGTTTCACCAATTTTAGCTCTAACATTTATTATTGTAAAATCAATAATATCAGTAGTTAAATATGTTTCTTTTAGTAAACTTTTATCAACAACAATAGATAAATCATTAGGTAATTCAACTTTAATCTCTACATCAAAATCAAAATTATATTTCGGAATTGTAAAAGTGATTTTTTTAATATCTTCAGTTAATGGTTCGTCCTTATGAGTCCAAGTATCAAATTTTCTATAACTATATTTTTTTGTTTTTCCATTTGATAAATTAGCTTTAACCACTAAACCTTCAGGTGAAAAAATCTCTCCTGGATAATAATTTGTTTTTAACGGCATACTTGTTATATCCACTGATTTAACTATTACTTCACAACTACATTTTGTTAAGCATGCTTCTTCTTGACATTTATTATCAAGACAACCTCCACATGTTGGACATGGTTCATTACAAACATGTTTAGGAGTTTCATTACAACTTGTTAACGAAAAAATTGGCAACATAAATGAAATCAAAAGTAAAAGTTTTGATTTAATTTTCATATTTTCCTCCCTCTACTTAAAAAGCACAAAAACTGCTTTTATAAGCGAACTAATAATAAAAAACAAGTAAAGAAATGAAAATACTTTACTTGTGAATGATTTATTATATCTTGTGAATGGTATTTATTTGTTTGTTTGAAAAAGAATTGTCAAATCAAAAACTTGATTATTAGTTTTTATTTTCATTTGTCCATCATAAGATTTAACAATATAATTAATGCTTTTTAATCCATATCCATGATAATCTTTATCTTCTTTTGTTGTAATTGGTAAATTATTAACAAAGTTGATTTTTCCATTATAATTATTATATGTTTTTATAATTAAAAATTCTCCACTATTCTTTATTTGCAAACTAATTACTCTTTTACTTTGTTCAAGATTTTTTACTGCCTCAATCGCATTATCTAATAAATTGCCAAATAATGAATAAATATCATTATCTTTAATAAAAGATAATTTTGATGCATCTATTATACAAGTTAATTCGATTTTATTTTTTTTACATATTAACCCTTTTTCCATTAATACAATATTTAATGCTTCATTTTTTGTTTTATATGTAGAATCATAAATATCAATTGCTTGCTCTATTTTATTTATTTCACTTGTGTCTACTTGTTTATTATTAAGTATATTTCTCATTTGATGCTTTAAATCGTGACATTTAATATTAATTAAATCTAAATTTTCTTTTACTGAATTGTATTGTGATTGTTCTATTTTATATAATTTATTAACAGTTATTAAATCACTTTCCGCACTACTACGGCGAGGTAGCTCAATTAATAATACTATTGCTAAAACACAACATAAAATGTTATAAAAATGTAATAAAAAATATACACTAAATTTTACTAATTTTGATAATGACACTAAATATTTTTCAGGTAAAATAAATAAAATTATTGCTCCTATAATAACATCAATTAAAACAATAAAAATTGATAAAGATAATATTACTTTATTGTTAGTTTGTAAAACTTTGTATTTTTCAACTTTAGGTACAATTAAATAATATACTAAGCCATAAATAATTACAAAAATAGCAAAATAGACTAATAAAAAGAAATAATTTTGTGCATTTATATCAATAGTGCCTTCAGCATCATAAAAATTAAATGATTTTTCAATAATCAAGTTCATATAATTATTAAACATTTCATAACATTCTGAAGCAATATGTTGTATAGTATATCCAGCAATTGCACAAAATAAAATATTTTTAAGAGGTGCTTTAAAACAAAACATACTCGCTATAATAGTAACCAAAAACATTATTAAAAATAAAAAAGAATAATAATAAATATTTTCAAAATTTGTTGGTAAAATAAAAGAAACACCAAAGCAAAAAATCAAAGAAATAATCAATCTTATAAAAAAATTAGTTCTTATATTTAATTTTGAAAGAAACATTGCTTCTGCTAAAATTAGTTCTAACATAAATAAGGGTCTAAAGAAAAATAAATTTGACATATTAAATATTGCTTTCTCCAAAATATTCTGTTAATTTTTCCATAAATTCTTTTTTTCTTCTTCTTGATAAAGTTAAAATATTACCATTAACATCAACTAATGTATCTTTAACAGATTTTATATATTTTAGATTAACTATTGTACTTCTATTGATTTTAAAAAATCCATAATTTATTAATTGTTTTTCTATATCTAATAAGCTTGTAGTAGTTACATCGATTTTATCATTAATAGTATGATATGTAAGAATATAATTATAAATATCAATATAAATAATTTCTTCTAAAGAAATTTGTAATGTTTTTTCAGGTGTTTTAATATGTATTATTTTCCCAGTAAAATGAGAAATATACTCTATTACTCTATCTAATTTTAACGCCAAATTACCATAACTAATTGGCTTAACTGCAAAATCAAATGCTCTAACAATATAACCTTCAACTGCAAATTGTGCCATATTTGTGACAAATATAATTGCTATTGTTTGATCAATTTCTCTTAGTTTATAACATGCTTCCATACCTGTCATTGTTGGCATTTCAATATCCATAAAAACTATATCAAATGGTTGATATTTATCTAAAAAAGCAATTGCTGTAGAAAATTTTTTAATGTAAAAATTAACATTAGAATGTTCTTTTTCATATTTTTTTAAAATATTTTCTAATGTTTCTGCATCGGTAGTATCATCATCTACTATAGCAATCCTAATCATTAAACACCTCATTAATATTAACAAAATTATAACCCCCCCCCCGTCTAGTTTGTCAAATTAAGTTTTATTTTTAAGCATAATAAAAACGCACCGAAGTGCGTTTTACAAATTAAGATAATTACTTAACCCAAGTAATTAATGCTGTAGGAGCATTATCACCTTTACGGACACCTGTTTTTAAAACAGAAGTATATCCGCCATTACGATCTTTATATGATGGAGCAATTTCATCAAATAATTTCTTTAATGCAGTGACATCACCAGCTTTTTCATTTCTAACAATTGCTGCAGCTAAACGACGTGAATTTAAATCGCCTTTTTTGCCGTATGTTACTAAACGATCAGCTAAACGTGATAATTCTTTAGCAGTTGCTAAAGTGGTTTCTACTTTGCCATATTGAATTAAATCAGTAACTAAATTTCTTAATAATGATTTGTTCTTACTTGCAGTAAAGCCAGCTTTGAAACGAACGCCACCTTTACCATGAACATTTTTACGTCCTATTGTACCCATTTGGCCTCCTATTATTCATATTCTCTGAAGCCAAGACCAATAGCTGCAAGCTTTTCTTTGACTTCTTTGAGAGACTTTTTACCAAGATTTTTGACTTTCATCATATCTTCTTCTGTTTTTTGAGTTAATTCCATTACTGTAGCAATAGAAGCTCTCTTTAAACAGTTATATGAACGAACAGATAAATCAAGTTCATCGATTGTCATATCTTGATATTTATTCTTAGGTTCTTCAACTTTATCAGCAAGAACATCTGTTGATTTAGCAATTTCTGTTAAGCCAACAAATAAGTCAAAGTGAGCGACTAAAATTTTTGCTGCTAATGATATAGCTTCTTGTGGAAGCATAGAACCATTTGTGGTAATTTCCATATCTAAACGATCGTAAGATGTTTTTTGTCCAACACGTGAAGCTTGTACATCATATTGTACTTTTGTGATTGGAGAATAATTAGAATCAGTTGGAATCATACCAATTGGAAAACTTTTATTTTTATTTCCTTCTGCTGTTACATAACCTCTGCCATTTCTTGCATAGATTGTCATAACTAAATGACCTTCTTCATTTGCATGAGCAATAACAAGATCTTCATTAACAACGCTTACGCCTGATTCACATTTGATGTCTTTAGCTGTTATAACAGCAGGTCCTTGGACATCAATATATAATTTATGAGTTGCTTCTGAATCATCATCAATTTTTAAAACTAAATTTTTAAGATTAAGAATAATTTCAGTAACATCTTCTTTGATACCGTCTAATGAAGAGAACTCATGGCGAGCTCCTTCTACTTCGACAGCGAAAACACTTGCACCTGGAAGAGAAGATAATAATACTCTTCTCAATGCATTACCAAGAGTTGTACCAAAGCCACGTTCAAGTGGTTCAATTGAGAATTTTCCTACATTAGTTGCAACATCAAATGTTGCAATGTTGAATTCTGGTTTTTCAAATTTTTTCATCAATTTTCCTCCCTGGTTCATTTGAAATTTTGAAAATTTATATTTACTTCAAATTTACCATACTAACCACGTGGGCGTTTTGGTGGACGACATCCATTATGTGGGATTGGTGTCGTATCAGTAATTGTTTGAACTTGTAAACCAGCTGCTTGTAAGCTTCTTAAAGCTGATTCACGACCTGGGCCAGGTCCTTTAACATCAACATCAACTGCTGTTAATCCTTGATCAACTGCAACTTTTGCACAAGCTTCAGCTGCTTGTTGAGCTGCGAAAGGTGTAGATTTTTTAGCACCTTTATATCCCATAGCACCAGCAGATGACCATGCTATAACATTACCTGCTTCGTCAGAAATTGTGACGATAGTGTTATTGAAAGTTGAGTGAATGTGTGCAACGCCTTTAGAAAAAGCTCTTTTAACTTTTTTCTTACGAGGAGTTGCTGCTTTTTTATTTGCTGCCATAAATCAAATCTCCTTTCCCTATTAAGCGCTTGCTTTCTTCTTATTAGCAATCGTTTTCTTTGGTCCTTTTCTTGTACGAGCATTATTTTTTGTTCTTTGTCCACGTACAGGAAGACCTTTTCTATGACGGATACCACGATAGCATCCAATTTCTTGAAGACGTTTAATGTTCATTGAGATTTCTCTTCTTAAATCGCCTTCGACTTTAATTTTACTGATTTCATTTCTGATTGCAGTGAGTTGCTCTTCACTTAAGTTTTTAACTCTAACATCTTCTGAAATACCACATGTTGCTAAAACTTTTTTAGCAATAGATGGTCCAACACCATAAATGTAAGTTAAAGAGACCACTACACGCTTATCATTTGGTATATCTACACCAACAATACGTGCCATTTTTCATTTCCTCCTAAAATTAACCTTGTCTTTGTTTGTGCTTTGGATTGACACAAATGACCATTACTTTGCCATTTCTTTTAATAACCTTGCACTTGTCACAAATTGGTTTTACTGAAGGTCTTACTTTCATAATAAATTCCTCCTAATTGATACTTATTTGTATCTAAATGTAATTCTGCCATGTGTTAAATCGTAAGGCGATATTGCTACCGTGACTCTATCACCTGGTAAAATGCGTATGTAATTCATGCGGATTTTACCAGAAACATTGGCAAGCATCTCGATACCGTTTTCAAGTCTTACTCTAAACATTGTGTTTGGTAAGTTCTCAACGACTACCGCCTCAACTTCAATGACATCTTCTTTAGCCATCAACTAAATCTCCTTTTTTCAAAGTTTTGTGAGGATTTCATAACCCTCTTTAGTAATAACGATTGTATTTTCGTGATGGGCAGCTAATTTCCCATCTAAAGTTTTTGTAGTCCAACCATCATTAAGAACTCTACATTCTTTTTGACCTTGGAGTACCATTGGCTCAATTGCTAAAGTCATACCTTCTTTTAATATTGGTCCATGACCTGGTTCACCATAATTTGGAATTATTGGATCTTCATGCATTTGTCTACCAATTCCATGACCTGTGAACTCTCTAACAACCGAATATCCATTTTCTTCAGCATGTTTTTGTATTGCTGCAGAGATGTCAGATAGGTGATTACCTGGTTTTGCAAATTTCAAACCTTCTTGTAAGCATTCTTCTGTGACTCTAACTAATTTATCAGCTTCACTAGATACTTTTCCAACACGGTATGTTCTACAAGCATCACCATTATATCCTTGAAAAGTTGCTACAATATCGCATGATACAATGTCACCCTCTTTTAATTTTGTATTATTAGGAATTCCATGAACAATAACATCATTAATAGATGTACAAATTGCTTCTGGAAACCCTTCATAACCTTTAGAAGCAGGAATTGCTCCAGCGTCACGCATTATTTTCTCAGCTTTTTGAGAAATTTGTTTTGTTGTAACGCCTGGAACAATAAACTTTTCTAATTCATCAAATACTTGGGCAACGATTCTACCAGCTTCTCGCATCAAATTAATTTCTCTTTGCGATTTGATAATAATCATTTTATTTTCCTTCAAGAATATCTTTAATATCACCAAAGACATCGTTAATGCCTTTTAAACCATTTACTTCTTTTAATAGTCCTTCATTTTTATAAAATTCTATTAAAGGTTTAGTTTGGTTTTCATAAGCATCAAGTCTGACCTTTAATGCTTCTTCTGTATCATCAGGTCTTTGGATTAAAGGTTCACCACATGCGTCACATACACCTTCAACTAATGGTTTTTTAGTTTCAATGTGATATGAATTTCCACACTTTTTGCAAACTCTTCTACCAGATATTCTTCCAATTAATACAGAAGGGTCGCAAGCTAAATTAATAACAACATTAACTTCTCTTGCTATATCTTTTGTTAAAACCTTCAAAGCTTCCGCTTGAGCAATTGTTCTTGGGAAGCCATCAAGTAAATAACCATTCTTACAATCGTCTTGAGAAAGTCTTTCTTTCACTAAACCGATTGTTACTTCGTCAGGGACAAGTAATCCCTTCTTTATATAAGATTCTGCTAATAAACCTAATTCAGTTTTGTTAGCAATAGCTGCTCTAAACATATCACCAGTTGAAATATGAGGGATATTATAATGAGCAATAATCTTTTCTGATTGAGTCCCTTTACCTGCTCCAGGAGGACCCATAATAATCATATTATGCATTTTTCAAACTCCTATATAACATTAGCATGCTCATTTGAAGCAAGCAAGCCATCAATTTGAGACATTGTTTCAAGTGCAACACCAACAACAATAATCATACCTGTTCCACCTAATGCAAGTGATTGAGGAACCACATTACATAAAGTTAATACAACAGGAAGTGCTGCAATAAGTGTTAAAGCAGTAGCACCTATAAAGGTAACTCTATTTAATACTTTTTGAATATATCTTTCAGTTTCGTTACCAGGTCTAATTCCAGGAATATAAGATCCACTCTTTTGGAAATCTTCAGCTAATCTTTCTGGATTAATTGTAAGATTTGAATAAAAGAATGAGAATGCAAAGGTTAAAACAATATAAATTATTAAACCCCAAGGCATATACCATACTTGATCATTAAACCAAGGCATTTCTGTTAAAGCAGAGTTTGTAAATACTTTTAAGATGTTATCAATAGTTGCGTTAGTTTCAGAAACACAGAAACCAACTATAACTGCAGGTGCCATCATAAGAGATGAAGCAAAGATAACAGGGATAACACCAGCACTATTAATTTTAATAGGCAAGAATGAGGTATTATTAACTTTAGCATTTAATGCTCCACCTTTGTTTGAGTGTTGAACAGGAATCTTACGAATTGACTTTTCAACAAATGCAACAAAGAGAACAATAACTAAATAAGCAATAATATATATAAGAACTTTTATAGCACCTCTTATAATTAAAGCTTCATCACCTGTTTTTAATTCACTTCCAAAGAAATAAGATAAAGCGCTATAGATTTGATTTGGTAATGAGGCGATAATACCAATAAAGATAATCATTGATACGCCGTTTCCAATACCTTTTGTCGTAATTTGGTCAGCCATCCACATTACTAACATTGATCCAGCAATTAAGAATATACAAATTTTTATATATCCCCAAATGCTAGTATCATTTAATGTAATTGATTCTGAATTCTGCATGGTAACTGTAATACCATAGGCCTGAACAGCACCAAGAACTAATGTTAAATAACGAGTAGCCATTTCAATCTTTTTTCTTCCAGTTTGCCCTTGCTTAGAAAGCTCAGTAAAGACAGGAAGAACATCCATTGAAAGTAATTGAATAATAATTGATGATGTAATATATGGAGAGACACCTAGAGCGAATAATGAGAAGTTTTGTAAAGCTCCACCTCCCATAAGATTCATTAACGCCAAAACGTTATTTGTATCCATTGCCTCATTAGATATTGTTACACCTGGAACAGAAATAGAAGCACCAATTCTAAAGATCAATATTATTCCTAATGTAAACAATATACGATCACGAATGTCTTTATTTCTAAATATGGCTACGAGTTTCTTCATATTATAGAACCTCTACTGTACCGCCAGCAGCTTTAATTGCTTCTTCTGCAGATTTTGAGAATTTATTTGCAGAGACTGTAAGTTGATGTTCTAATTTACCATTTCCTAAAATTTTAATTCCGCCGTTAGTATTTCTCTTAACTAATCCAGCTTCAACTAAAAGTGTTGGAGTGACTTTAGTTCCATCTTCAAATCTATTTAAATCTGCAACATTAACAATTGCATATTCTGTAGATGTAAAGTTGTGGAAACCTCTTTTTGGAAGTCTTCTATATAATGGGTTTTGTCCACCTTCAAATCCAAGACGAACTCCACCACCACTTCTAGATTTTTGACCTTTAACTCCAGATCCACCATTTTTTCCTTTGCCAGATCCTAAGCCACGGCATTTTCTTTTTGCTTGGTAGCGTGAACCAGCAGTAAATGTTAATTCATTAAGTTTCATTATAGCTACCTCCTATTTACGAATTGCTTCAACTTGAGCAACTGTTTTCATTGAGTTAAGACCGTTTATAGTAGCACGAATACAGTTAATAGGTGTTCTTGAACCATAAACTTTTGAAACGATGTTCTTAATACCTGCTAATTCTAAGACAGCACGAACTGGACCACCAGCGATGATACCAGTACCTTCTTTAGCTGGTTTTAAGTAAACTTTTGATGCTGAGTATTCACCCATAACATCATGTGGAACTGTACCACCTTTAACAATGTTAATATGATACATGTTATTTTTAGCTGCTGCTAATGCTTTTTTGATTGCTTCTGGTACTTCGCCAGCTTTGCCAGTTCCGAAACCAAAATTACCTTTTCCATCACCAATAACCATTAATACAGCGAAACGCATATGACGTCCACCTTTAACAGTTTTAGATACACGATTGATTGCAACAACTCTTTCTTCGTATAATTTTTCTTCACGTTTAGCACCTTTGTTAAATTTACGAGGTCCTTTTCCGTTAGGTTTACGATTTCCTTTGTTTTCTCTAGGAGCTTTTGTTGCTTGCTCAGGAGCTTTTTCTGTTACTTCTGGAGTAACTACTTTTTGTTCTTCTGCCATTTTTACTAATCCTCCTAGAATTTTAATCCAGCTTCACGAGCTGCATTTGCTAAAGCTTCAATACGTCCATGATAAATATATCCAGAACGATCAAAGACAACTTTTGTGATTCCTGCTTCTAAAGCAGCTTTTGCGACAGCTGCACCAACTTGTTTTGCAGCTTCAATATTTCCACCATTTGTTAATTTTAATTGAAGTGATGATGCAGAACATAAAGTTACACCTTTAACATCATCAATAATTTGTGCATGTATATTTTTATTTGAACGATATACACTCAAACGTGGGCAATCAGCAGTGCCAGAAATCTTTGCTCTAACACGAGCATGACGTCTAACACGACTTACATTTTTAGATTCCTTATTAATCATAGTTCCTATTTCTCCTTATTTGAGCAAATTCCTACTTTTTACCAGCACGTTTACCTTCCTTACGGAGGATAACTTCATTTTCGTACTTGATACCTTTACCTAAGTATGGTTCAGGTTCACGAACCGCTCTGATTTCAGCAGCCATTTGGCCAACTACTTGTTTATCAATACCAAAGACTTCAATTCCTTGTGTTTTGCTTGTTCCAACTGATTTTTCGAATAATTTATATTCAATACCTTCAACTGGTTCAACTAATACTTCATGAGAATAACCCATGTTAAGAACTAAAGTTTTTCCTCTCATTGCAGCACGATAACCAATACCATTAATGAGAAGTTTTTTACTAAATCCTTCTGAAACGCCATGAACCATATTATTTAATATAGCTCTTGTTGTTCCATGAAGTTCTTTCATTTCTTTTGAATCATCAGGTCTAACAACTGATAAATGTTGACCATCAAGTTCAAATTTCATAGCTGGATTAAATTCATGACTTAATTCACCTTTAGGTCCTTTACAAGTAACTTTTGAACCTTCAAAATGAACTGTAACATTTGTTGGGAGAACGATAACTTTTTTTCCAATACGTGACATATTAAATATCTCCTCTCTTACCAAACATAAGCGATAACTTCGCCACCGATTTTTGCTTTACGAGCTTTGCTATCAGTCATTAATCCTTGTGATGTAGAAATAATAGCAATACCTAAACCATTTAAAACCTTTGGTAATTTATCACTTGAAGCATTAACACGTAAACCAGGTTTTGAGATTCTCTTTAAGCCTGTAATAGCACGTGTTCCATCTTCAGTATATTTTAATGTAATTGTTAATTCTTTTTTAGCATCACCATCGACCATAAAATCAACGATGAATCCTTCTTCTTTTAAGATTTCAGCAATATGAACCTTGAGATTTGAAGAAGGCATTGCAACTGTTGCAGCTTTATTAGCATTTGCGTTGCGGATTCTTGTGAGCATATCTGCTACTGGATCTGTCATTGACATATTAATATTTCCCTCCTTCTAATTACCAAGATGATTTTTTCATTCCTGGGATTTCGCCTTTATAAGCTAATTCTCTAAGGCAAATACGGCATATACCGAATTTTGAAATTACTGAGTGAGGACGTCCACAACGTGAGCATCTTGTATATTCTCTTACTTTATATTTTTGTGGGCGGGCGCAACGAACTTTAATACTTGTTTTTGCCATATTCTTTCCTCCTACTTACCAAACGGCATACCAAGCATTTCAAGAAGTGAATATGCTTCTTCATCAGTATTAGCCGTTGTAACCATAACAATATCCATACCTCTTAATTTTCCAATTTTATCATAATCGATTTCAGGGAAAATTAATTGTTCTTTAACACCTAATGTGTAGTTACCTCTTCCATCGAAAGCATTTTTGCTAACTCCACGGAAATCTCTTACACGAGGTAAAGAAATTGAAATTAATTTATCTAAGAATTCATACATTCTATTTCCTCTAAGAGTTACTTTACAACCAATTGCTTGGTTAGCTCTTAATTTAAATGATGCGATTGATTTCTTTGATTTTGTAATTTGTGGTTTTTGTCCAGCGATAACAGTTAAATCATTAACTGCATCATCAAGCAACTTAGAATTTGCAGTAGCATCACCAACACCAATGTTAATAACTATTTTTTCCATATGTGGAACTTGCATAACACTTGTGTAGCCATATTTTTTGACTAATGCTGGAACAATTTCACTCGTATATTTATCTTTTAAACGAGCAACATATTTTTGTTCTGCCATGGTTGACCTCCTTAATCTAATTGTGTCTTACTAGCTTTTGATATACGGACTTTTTTGCCATCTACAAAGCTGTAACCAACACGACTTGCTTTTTTTGTTTTTGCATCGTAAATTGCTACATTTGATACATCAATTGGAGCATAAATTTCAACGATTGATCCTTCTGGATTATTTTGTCTTGGTTTTTGATGTTTTTTATGAATATTAACACCTTCAACTACGACTTTATTTAATTTTGGAAATGCTTTTTGAACTGTTCCAACAGTACCTTTATCGCTACCAGCGATAACGATTACTTTATCACCTTTTTTAATTTTCATTTCATTTCCTCCTTATAATACTTCAAGAGCGAGAGAAACTATTTTCATAAATCCTTCTCCCTTATCACGAAGTTCACGAGCAACAGGTCCAAAGACACGTGTTCCACGTGGGGATCCATCTTCATTAATTAAGACAACTGCATTATCATCGAATGCAATGTATGAACCATTTTCACGGTTAATACCTTTTTTAGTTCTAACGATAACTGCCTTAACGACATCACCCTTTTTAACTTTAGCATTTGGAATAGCAGACTTTACTGAGCAAAGAACGATATCACCAATTGTTGAAGATTTTCTTTTTGAACCGCCATAAAGACGGAAGATACGGACAGATTTAGCACCTGAGTTGTCAGCGACAACCATATTTGTTTCATTTTGAACCATAACTTAATCTCCTTTCCTATTTAACATCTTCAGCTCTAGCAACGACTTTTACTAAACGGAAATGCTTTGTAGCAGATAATGGTTTAGTTTCTTCAATTACAACTATATCTCCTACTTTTGCAGTATTTTCTTCATCGTGAGCTTTATACTTTTTAATATATTGAACACGCTTACCATATTTAGCATGTTTTTTATGTGTTTCAACTAAGACAGTGATTGTTTTATCCATCTTGTCAGAAGTAACAACACCTTGAAAAGATCTATTAATTTTTTCCATGATAATTCCTCCTAGTTGATACCGAGTTCACGCTCTTTTAATACTGTATAACAGCGAGCGATTGTTTTACGAACTGCAGTAATCTTTTTGCCATTGTCTAATTGACCAGTAGCTTGTTGGAAACGAAGAGTTAATAATTCTTGTTTCAATTCATAAACTTTTTCTTGAAGTTCAGTAGTTTGTAATTCTCTAATTTCAGATAATTTCATAATTATTACTCTCCTTTCTTAATAATTTTTGTGTGAATTGGAAGTTTATAAGCTGCTAAACGTAATGCTTCACGTGCAGTAGCTTCTGGGACACCGCCAATTTCAAACATACATCTTCCAGCCTTTACGACTGCAACCCATTGATCTGGTGAACCTTTACCAGAACCCATACGAACTTGAGCAGGTTTCTTTGTTTTACAATGTGAAGGATAAATTCTAATCCAAACTTGTCCTTGTCTATTAGTATATCTTGATAAAACGATACGAGCAGCTTCGATTTGTCTAGCTGTAATGTATTCGCCTTCAAGAGCTTGTAAACCGAATTCTCCAAATGATACTTCATTACCAGCTTTGGATTTACCTTCATAGCTTAAGCCATGTGGTCTTCTATATTTAACTCTTTTTGGTTGTAACATAGATTATTCTCCTTTCGCTTCATCAGGAAGAGCTTTTTTCTTAAGGTCGATTTTACCTTTAGAAATCCAAACTTTACATCCTAATTTTCCATAAGTAGTGCTTGCTTCAGCAACTGCATAGTCAACATCTTGACGTAATGTATGTAATGAAACAACACCTTCTTTGTAGCCTTCACTACGAGCAATATCAGCACCTGCTAAACGTCCAGATACCATTGTTTTACAACCAACAGCACCAGCTTTTAAAACATTACGAATTGCCATTTTTTGAACACTTCTAAATGAAGCACGTTCTTCAAGATCTTTAGCCATCTTTTTAGCAACGATAACTGCATCTAATGAAGGATTTTTAACTTCAACAACAGTTAATTTTATTTCTTTGCCTTTGACAACTTTATTAACAGCAGCTGTTAATTCTTTAATGTTTTTAGCATCTTGTCCTAAAACCATGCCAGGAGCAGCTGTAAAGATTGATACATTGATTTTTCCTTTAATACGTTCAATTTCAATGTGTGATAATAAGCAATCTTTTAATTTATTTTCTAAAAATTTTCTAATTTTTATATCTTCATCTAAGAAAGTAGCAAAATCTTTATTATTCGCATACCATCTTGAATTCCAGTCACGGCTAATACCGATTCTTAATCCAACAGGATTTACTTTTTGACCCATCTTTTGCTTCTCCTTTCTTATCTTTCTTTAATCACACAAGTAATGTGTGATGTTCTTTTTAAAATAGATGATGCAGAACCTTTTGCTCTTGGAAGATATCTTTTAAGTCTTGGTCCATCGCAAGCATATATTTCAGCAATATATAATTTTGATTCATCCATTTTGTTATTATTTACTGCATTTGCTGCAGTAGATTTAATTAATTTTGTAACTTCAGTAACACCTGAGCGATTCATGTTAGCGAGAATTCCTAATGCAACAGCAAGATTCTTTCCTCTAACAGTATCAATAACTAAGCGCACTTTTCTAGGAGTAATTCTAACTCCAGTAACTTTTGCTTTTGCTTCCATTAGTTATCTCTCCTTATTTACCAGCTGCTGCTGCTTTATCTTCAGCAGTATGACCAGTATGTCCTTTAAATGTTCTAGTTGGAGCAAATTCACCTAATTTATGTCCAACCATATCTTGTGTAACATAAACTGTTATGAATTCGTGTCCGTTATAAACAGCAAAGGAATGTTCAACAAATGATGGGAAGATAGTAGATCTTCTTGACCATGTTTTAATTAATTCATGTTTTCCAGCTGCATTCAAAGCATCAACTTTCTTTTGTAAATGTTTATCAATGAATGGGCCTTTTTTAATACTACGTGCCATTATCTATTTTCTCCTTTCCTATTTACCATTACGTCTTCTGACGATTAATTTATTACTTGCTTTTTTAGTATCTCTAGTCTTGACACCAAGAGCACGTTTACCCCAAGGTGTTCTAGGAGCATCACGTCCAACAGGACATTTACCTTCACCACCACCATGTGGGTGATCATTAGGGTTCATTACAGAACCACGAACAGTAGGACGAACGCCTAACCATCTTGATTTACCAGCTTTACCAAAGTTAACTAAGTTCCAATCTTCATTGCCAACAGCACCAATTGTTGCACGGCATGTACTAAGAACTTTTCTAACTTCACCAGAAGCTAAACGTAAAATTGTATATTTACCTTCTCTACCAAGAACTTGAGCAGAAGTTCCAGCAGCACGGCACATTTGTCCACCTTTACCAGGTGCAAGTTCAACGTTATGAACTAATGTACCTTCAGGAATATTTGCAAGTTGCATTGCATTACCTGTTTTAATATCACAAGCATCTCCTGAAACAATCTTATCTCCAACTTTTAATCCTTGTGGTGCGATAATGTATCTTTTTTCACCATCAAGATAATTAATTAAGCAGATATTTGCATTTCTATTTGGATCGTATTCAACAGTTGCTACAGTACCTAAGATATCATCTTTATTTCTTTTGAAATCGATAATTCTGTACTTTCTTTTATGTCCACCTCCGATATGGCGTGTTGTGATACAACCATTATTGTTACGACCACCTGTTTTCTTAATAGAAACTAACAAGCTTTTTTCAGGAGTGGAAGTTGTAATTTCACTAAATGTGGAATTCGTCATATGACGGCGACTTGGAGTCGTTGGTTTATAACCTCTTATTGACATATTTTTTCTCCTATATTTATCTTATATAATATACTTAATTATTTAGCAGCATCTTGTGCCATTAAATTTAAGTTTTCTTCTGGAGATAAAGTAATGATTGCTTTCTTATAGCCTGAAACTTTACCTTCATAACGTCCAACTCTTTTAGCTTTAGCACGGACGTTTACAATATTTACATCAACAACTTTTACATTGAAGATTGATTCAAAAGCAATTTTAACTTCTGTTTTATTTGCTTTTGGTGAAACTTTAACAGTAACTTTATTTTCTTCTTGTTGAAGTTTCATTGTTTTTTCAGTAACAACTGGAGCAATAATAACATCTAATGCTTTAAGTGTTGGAGCAGCAAATTTTCTTTCTGCAACTACTTCAACTTCTTTTTCTTTTGCCATTATTTAAGTCCTCCTTCTACTGTTTTAGCAGCGTCTACTGTCATAACTAATTTTGTTGAATTCATTAAATCATAGACACTTACATTATTTGCAAGAACAACTTTAACGAATGGAACGTTTCTTGCTGCTCTAGTAAATTCTTCATTTTCTTTTGCTAAAACAACTAATGCTTTAGAATCAACTTTTAAAGCTTCTAATGTTTTAACAACATCTTTTGTTTTTGCAGAAGTTAAATTATCTACTAAAACAATATTTTTTTCACTTGCTTTAATTGATAAAGCAGATTTTAATGCAAGAGCATGTGATTTTTTATTCATTTTTAATTTGAAGTTTTGGTTTCCAATTGGTCCGAAGACTGTTCCACCACCAACCCAAATTGGTGAACGACTTGATCCAGCTCTAGCTCTACCAGTGCCTTTTTGTCTCCATGGTTTTTTACCACCACCGCGAACTTCAGCTCTAGTTTTTGTTTTTGCAGTCGCTTGTCTTTTGTTTGCTTGATAAACTTGGACTGCATCGAACATGACTTGTGTATTTGGTTCAATTCCGAATACATCGCCATTTAAATTAACTTTCTTTTCTAATTCTTCACCATTTTGGTTAAGAACTACCATGCTAATTCTTTTTGCCATATTTAATTCTCCTTTCCAAGTTATTCAGCTTTTGATGCGCTGTAATTTACTAATTCTTTAATATTTGGTTTTACTAATGAAGCTTTTACAGCACTCTTTAATACAACGATTGATTTCTTTGGTCCAGGAACTGCACCTTTAACTAAAATTGCATTATGTTCAGCATCAACTGAAACAATTGTTAAATTTTGAATTGTAACTCTTTCATTACCTTCATGACCAGCTGATTTCTTTCCTGGGTGAACTCTGTTGTTTGTTCTACCATTTGTAGCAAATGATCCAGAGCCTCTATGGTATCCAGAACCGTGTCCTTTAGGACCAATTGTGTAACCATATCTTTGGATTGCACCTAAGAATCCACGACCTTTGCTTGTACCAACTACATCAATAACATCATTTGCAGCAAAGATATCACATTTAATTTCATCGCCAACATTGTATTGAGTATCAGTTGCGATTTCTTTTAAGACATATTTAGGTGAGCAATTTGCTTTTTTTAATTGTCCTAATTCTGGTTTTGTACAACGAACTTCTTTTTTATCTTCATAACCTACTTGAATTGCGTTGTAACCATCTTTTTCCATTGTTTTTACTTGTGTAACAACATTAGGTAAGACTTCAATGACGGTAACAGGATACATTGTTCCATCTTGAGCGAAAACTTGAGTCATACCCATTTTTCTTCCTACGATTGATTTCATAGTATTCTGCTCCTTTCTTATAATTTGATTTCGATATCAACACCACTTGGTAAATCTAAGTGAGTTAATGTATCGATTGTTTGTTTGTTTGGATTAACGATATCGATTAATCTCTTGTGAGTTCTAATCTCGAATTGTTCACGAGCATCTTTATATTTGTGAACTGCTCTTAAAATTGTATAGACTTGTTTCTCTGTTGGTAGAGGGATTGGTCCAACAACTGTTGCTCCAGAATTCTTAACAGCAGCAATGATTTTCTCAACTGAAACATCAAGAATACGATAATCATAAGCTTTTAAGCGAATTCTGATTTTTTTACTTGCCATTTTAATTTCCTCCTTGTCTAAATCTGGCTAGACATTCCACTCGATGTAAGTGACCTAAACTTCCTGTTGACAACGGACATCCGTGTTTAGCAATCTTACACGTCAACGTGGTGACTATAATAGGCGTCAACCTTTTAAAGATTACTATATAGAAAAGAAGATGTCAACAATTTATTTACAATTTTTTATTTTATTTTTTTGTTTATATGATAATAACGCGCATGCACGCGTATTAATGACAACTCCTTTCCGTGTTTCTTTTTGCTTCATACAAATAAATAAAATTTTGTATAAATAATAAAATATTGTCAAAACCTTTCTTATAGACTATCATAATTATGCTTGAGGGATTTTAAATGAAAAACAAAAATAAGATACTTACATTTTTAATTTTAAGTGCTACAACATTCACATCTTGTCAAAAAGATCCTATAAAATATTCTTATTCTTTAGATACATCCATTTTTTCTGACTATGTTGAAAACAAGTATTGTAGAACAAATATAAGTTCATTAAATGATGAAAACTACCCTATTCTTGCCCAAATTAAGCCAGTTTTAGCTTATAATGATATTGAAAAAAAAGAAAGTGTTAGCATTAATCCATTTAACACAAATGTACTCTATACTAGATACGCAAAAGAAAAATTAACTTCAACTAAAGTTATTAATTCTATTGAAAATATTTTAGGAGAATATACTGCTACCACACATTATTTATTTGATAGACATTATTATTATTTTGATGAAGATGATAATCTTATTCCTAATTTAAAAGTTATCAATGATAGTTATGGAACTAATAAATGGATTAATATTGATACGCGTTTATATCAAATACTAAAAGAATCAATTGAGTTATCTAAATTTAGTGATGGAAAATTCAATATTTTTGTAGGTGAACTTTCAGATATGTGGGATAGATATATTTCTTATAATAATATCATGTTTGGTGATAAAGAAGATAACTATAAATATAATAAAGATCCAACAAGTGAAGAAATTAATATATGCTTAAATGAAACACCACAAGTGAATGATTTAAATACTATTTTAGAATTTAAAGAAGATTCAGAGAATACCAAATATCCATATCAAGTAAAGTTTAATAAATATAAAAATGCAGAAAAAGTTTCTATTACTCTTGGAGGTATTGGAAAAGGTTATTTAACTGAAAATTTATATCAAAGATATAAAGATAATGATTTAACTTATGGAATGGTGAATGCTGGTACTTCTTCAATGGTCTTTTTCGGTGATAGAGTTTTTTCTGATAATTGGTCAATTGCATTATCAAATCCTTATGGTGTTAATTATCAATATTTAGGTAAAGTAAAACTTGATAATAAAAAATATTCTATTTCAACTTCTGGAGCACAAGTAAATTTTTATTATAAGCAAATAGGCGATAATATTGTTTTAAGAAATCATATTATTGATCCTACTACAGGTTATCCTAATGATTATTATAACCAAATATTATTAATTTCTAATACAATTTCTTCTACTAAAATGGACGCTTTATCAACTATCTTATCTAATTGTTCATTTGACGAAATAAAAGATTATGTAACTAAAATAAGAAACGATAATAATTTTGGTGATTTAGAGTTTGTTTTCTTTAAAAAAGATAATCCAACTAAAGAAGAAAAAGTCGATGTTTACCTTTCAAAAGGTATTCAAAAAAATAAATTATTTACAAAAAGTAATCCAACTGATTGCAAAGTTATTTATCATAATTTAGACTATTAATTATTATGAGAATAGAAAGCAAAAAAACATTCGCCTTAGACTGGAATAAAGTTGATATAATTGTCATTATTTCAACCGTTTTTATATCTTTATTTTTTACACTTTTTATTTATTTATTTCCTAGTAATAATGATAATGCTAAAGTAGAAGTATATTATGATAACAAAGTTATTTATAAAACAGATTTAGCTCCTTCTAAAGACGATTTAGATCCTAGATATATTATATTATTCAAAGAAGACATATCAAATAAATATGATGATATTTATCCAACTACAAGTGATAGAAAATTTGCAAATAATTCATTATTATTAGACGATTTAGTAATCGAAATAAACAATAAAAAAGTAACCATTGTTAAAGAAACATCACCAAATCATATATGCTCAAACCAAGGTTCTATTTCCAACCCAAATAATCCACCATTAGTTTGTATGCCTAATTATGTTAGAATAAAAATTGTTAATTCTTCATCTACTCCTGATGATGATATTATCGTGTAGGTACTAATTATGAGAAACAATAAAATAAAAAAATTAACAACCTTAGCGATGTTTCTAGCTTTAGCAACTTTACTAAATTACATAGAATCATTAGTTCCTCTATTTGTATCTTTTCCAGGTGTAAAATTAGGTTTAGCTAATACAGTAAATTTAATAGTTTTATATTATTATGGTAGAAAAGAATATTTTTCTATTGGCATACTACGAGTGTTATTAGTAGGAGTTATGTTTAATGGTTTATTCTCAAATTCATTTTTATTATCATTATCCGGCTTTTTACTTTCATCAATTATGGTAATATTATTTAGTTTTATTAAAAAGATATCAATATATACCCTTAGTACTGTGTCCGCTATATTTCATTGTCTAGGACAAATATTATGTGCAATGATAATCATAGAGAAAGGTATGATTCTATATTTACCAATTATTTTATTATCAAGTATTATTTCAAGTGTTTTTATTGCTATAATTTCATCATTAGTTATAAAAAAGCTAAATAGAATTTAATAAATTAAATTAGAATTAAACCAATTAAATAAACTTTTATCGATTTTGTTTACATTTTAATTTATTAAGCTATAATATAATTGATTTTATTCAAGGAGGATATATTTATTTATGAATAAAAAATTAAAAGTATTACCTGTTTTAGCAATGGGATTAATGCTCGTAGCATGTAATGGTACAGGTACATCATCATCAAAACCTGCAACAAACGATGAAGTTAATTTCACTCTTAAAGTAGGATCTTATGTTGCTTTAGGTTCAAATGCAAACCAAATCGAAGTTAGTACAGCAGCTGTTATTTTAAAAGGAGATAAGATTGTCGATGCATATTTTGATGTATTACAAGCACCTTTCAAAATTGATTCTACAACAGATAAAAAGACTGAAAAAGTCACTTATACAGTTTCTTTAGACACAACTAAAAACCAAACAAAAGATGCTGGTGACAAAGTAATTGAAACAAAACAAGAATTAAAAACAAGATATGGAATGGCTTCAACCGCAGCAGAAGGTGAATGGAATGTTCAAGCTGCTAACTTTGCTAAATACACAGTTGGTAAAACAATTGATGAAGTTACTTCAAAAAATTATAAGAGTCATTACAATGAAAAAGGAACAGAAGTTGTTACTGGTTGCTCAATTAGCCAAAAGAACTTCACAACAGCTTTAAAAGTTATTACAGATACAAAAACATTCAAAGCTCCTGCTGGAAAAGTAAGTGCTGGTTTAGGTTATAAAGTTTCTGCATTATCAAAAGATAACGTTTTAACAGTTACATTAGCAGGTTCTGCAACAGATAAAGATGGAAAAATTTATGAAACATCAATCAATGCATATCAAATTCCTGTTACAGTAGATGGAACAAAAGTTACAGAACCAAAAATTGCAATTGATACAACAAAAACTCAAACAAAAGCTGAAAATTTCAAAGGCCATACAGTTGAATCTGAAGCTAACAAATATTATACATCTGTTCTTTCAAAACGTGAATTAAAAGAATTATATGCAATGAAAGATAAAGCAACTGCTGGTGAATGGTTCACACAAGCTGATAACTTTGCAAAATATGCAAAAGGTAAAATTGCAAGTGAAATTGCTGGTAAAACATATAAATCAAACCACAATCCTAATGGTACAGTTGAAGTTCCAGGTTGTACAATCACTATGGAAGACTTTGCAGTAGCAGCTGGTAATTCATTTACAAATAAATCTGGTTTAACAGCAAAATAAAAATAGACTATCAAGTCTATCTTATATAAGGTGTAAAATTTATTTACACCTTTTTATTTGCTTATTTTTTCTAAATATTTTTGATATGAATATATACATCCACAATATTCTTGATTATAAAGATTATATTTTTTTCTTAATTCTATTGATTTATCTATCCCTTGTTTCTTTTTGAAGTCAGAATAAAAATATTTTGTTTTATACTTATGAGATAATTTTTCTCCTATTTCATTTAATACATAAGAATTTTTTTGTCTTGATATAGTCATAACAGTAGTGAAATAATCATAATTATGTTCATCAGCGTATTTATAGGTCATATCCATTCGTTTTTCATAACATAGTTTACATCTATTGCCACCTTCATAATCATCTTTATATGGTTCTAAATCTTTGTTATATGAAATGTTATCATATTCAAATTCAATTATTTCTACATCTTGAGAATGTTCTTTATTAAATATTTCTACATATTTTTTTAATTCATTTAATCTTCGATAATATTCATCGCTTGGATATATATTTGAATTACAATATAATATTTTTATTTGAAAATAAGGTGCAAGAAAAAGTAATGGAAATGTTGAACATGGTCCACAGCAAACATGAATTCCTAAAATAGGTTTTTTATTTAATTTTTTTATATTTTCTATTTCTTCGATAGATTTATCATAATATAATGTTTTTTTATTATTCATGGATAAACATTGCATCTCCAAAAGAGAAGAAACGATATTTTTCTTTAACTGCTTCATTATATGCTTTTAAAATAAAATCTTTGCCTGCTAAAGCAGAAACAAGCATTATTAAAGTAGATTTAGGTAAATGGAAATTTGTAATTAAAGCATTAATAGCTTCGTATTTGTATCCTGGATAAATAAAAATATTTGTAGATTCTTTAGTTGCAACAAATTTACCATATTTTTTATAAATTGCTTCTAATGTTCTAGTTGAAGTCGTGCCAATCGCAATAATTCTTCTATTTTCTTGTTTTGCTTTATTTAATTTATCAGCCACTTCTTGAGTCATCTCAAATTCTTCTGAATGCATATGATGTTCAAGAATATTATTAGTTTTTACTGGTCTAAATGTGCCTAATCCAATATGTAAAGTAACATCTAGAACTTCAATGCCTTTTTGTTTTATTTTATCAAATAATTCATTTGTAAAATGAAATCCTGCTGTCGGTGCTGCTGCTGATCCTTCAACTTTCGCATAAACTGTTTGATATCTAGAATTATCTTCACATTGTTTATGAATATAAGGTGGTAAAGGCATTTTACCTAATTTATCTAGTATTTCAAACAAAATACCATTATAAACAAGTTCCATCATTCTTATACCTTCATCACAAACTTCTTTACAAATAGCTTTTAGTTCTCCATTACCAAAATCAATAATTGTACCAACTTTAATAACTTTTGCATTTCCACATAAACATTCATAAATATTATTTCCATGATCTTTTAATAATAAAACTTCAACATGGGCTCCTGTATTTTCTTTAACTCCAAATAATCTAGCAGGAATAACTTTAGAATTATTTCTTACTAAAACATCACCTTCATGTAAATAATCTATAATATCATAAAACATTTTATGCTCAATAGTTTTTTTTGTAGTATCTAAAACCATCAAGCGAGAATGATCTCTTTGTTCACTAGGAGATTGTGCAATTAATTCTTCAGGCAAATAAAAATCAAATTGATCTACACTATAATCCATAATTAAAATCCTTTTTCATTATTAAATTTTTTCAAAAATTCTTCTTTAAAATCGCCAAATCTATCTTCTTGAATAGCAATTCTTGCTTCTTCCATCATATGAATTAAAAATCTAATATTATGAATAGAAAGAAGTCTTTTACCAAATGTTTCATCACATTTATATAAATGTCTTAAATAAGCTTTAGTATAATGTTTACAACAATAACAATCACAGTTTGGATCTAATGGAGTAAAATCTCTTTCATATTTTTTATCACGAATATTAACTCTACCTAGACTTGTCATAAGAGCGCCATGTCTAGCAATTCTAGTTGGTAAAACACAATCAAACATATCTACACCTTGACTAATTCCTTCTAAAATAGCATCAACTGAACCTACACCCATTAAATATCTAGGTTTATCAAAAGGCAAATACGGAGTAGTATCGCGAATCATTTTAAACATTACATCTTTAGGTTCACCAATTGATGTTCCTCCAATTGAATAACCAGGAAAGTCTAATTTAGATAATTCTTCAGCGCAATATTTTCTTAAATCTGCAAATTCTCCACCTTGAACTATACCAAATAAAGCTTGATCTTCTCTAGTATGAGCATCTTTACATCTTTTAGCCCAACGAATAGTTCTTTCAACTGAGTCTTTCATATATTTATAATCAGCTGGATAATGCACACATTCATCAAGAGGCATAATAATGTCTGGTCCTAATTTCTCTTCAATTTCCATTACTCTTTCTGGAGAAAAGAATAACTTATCACCATTTAGATGAGATTTAAATTCTACGCCTTTTTCAGTAATTTTTCTTTTTTCTGCTAATGAAAAAACTTGGAATCCTCCTGAATCTGTTAAAATAGGTCCATCCCAATTCATGAATTTATGTAATCCACCTGCTTCTTGAACAATATCTTCACCAGGCCTAATAGATAAATGATATGTATTAGCTAAAATAATTCCTGCTCCACATTCATGTAATTCTTCAGGAGATAAAGTTTTAACAGTTGCTAAAGTCCCTACTGGCATAAAAATAGGTACTTCTACATTGCCATGAGGAGTGTGTAAAATACCATATCTAGCACCTGTTTGTTTATCAATATGTTTAATTTCTAAATAAAAATCTTTCATTTCTTTTCACCAAATTCTAAATAATCTTCTATTTTCCAAGCAGGATTTGCTGATAAAGATAAATCAGCAAAAACTCCTTTGTTATATAAATAACTACCAACTTTTGCTATCATTGCAGCATTATCAGTAGTGCACCAAATAGGTGGAATTACTACTTCAACATCTTGATCTTTTAATCTTCTTTGTACTTCTTCTCTTAAATAAGAATTTGCAGAGACCCCACCTGCTAAAACAACTTGTTTTATATTATATTTTTCTACAGCAGGTAAAGCTTTATCAAGTAAATAATTAATTGCTGTTGTTTGAAATGAACAAGCTAAATCTTGAACATTAATTTCTCTATTATTATTTTTTTCTTTAGTTACTAAATTAATAACAGCAGTTTTAAGGCCAGAAAAAGAATAATCAAATTCGCCTTCAGTATGAGGCATAGGTAATTTATAAACTGGTTTTCCTTTTTTAGCTTCTCTATCAATAGCTACTCCTCCTGGATATGGTAAACCTACTACTCTAGCCACTTTATCAAAAGCTTCTCCAATAGCATCATCTTGTGTTTCGCCAATAATTTCAAAAGATAAATGTTCTTTTAATAAAACGAGTTCTGTATTTCCACCTGAAACAACAATTGCTAAACATGGAAATTTTAATGGTGTTACATATTCATTCGCATATATATGTCCTGCTAAATGATGAACTGGAATTAAAGGGACATTTAATGAAAGAGCTAAAGTTTTCGCACATTGCAAACCAACATGAAGCGCTCCAATTAATCCTGGCCCACTAGTAACTGCAATTGCAGAAATATCTTCTTTATTAATTTTTGATGTCTCTAATGCTTCTTGCAAAACAAATCCAATGTTTTCTACATGCAATCTTGAAGCAATTTCAGGCATAACCCCACCATATTTTTGATGAATTGGGATTTGAGTAGAAACAACATTAGCTAATAATTCTTGATTATTTTTTAATATTGCTATTGCTGTTTCATCACAGCTTGATTCAATAGCTAAAATAATTTCATCTTTCATATACGTCTCCTATACTTCTAATCATATAATAACAATCTTCACCATCAGAATAATATTCTTTTTTTGTTAAAATAATTTTAAAATTATTTTTTTTATACAAATTAATTGCTTTAATATTACTAACTCTTACTTCTAAAGAAGTTGATAAACAATTTTTTTTATCTATTGTTTTTAAACATCTTTTTAAAAGTTTGTCACCTAAGCCTTTACTTGAATATTCTTTTTTTATACATATTTTAGCAATTGTAGCTTGTTCAAACATAATCCAAAAATCAATATATCCAATTACTTCTTCTTTATTTTTTAATAAATAAATTATACAAAATTTATTGTTTTTAAATTCATTTTCCCATTGGCTCAAAGTCCATAAATCAGTAGTAAAATTATTTTTTTCTATTTCAAAAATAGATAAAGCATTTTCAATATTAGCTCTTACTATTCTCATAATTATCTTTTAAATATATTGGTTTAATAGCTTTTGCATCTTCACTTGGTGAAGTAATTAAACTATATGAAAACAGTCCATCCACAACATTAGAAGCTACACCAATATCTAAATTTAAATATTTGAGATTTCCTTTTAAAGTAAATCCTTTATCAACATAAGGAGAAATAAAATCCATTAATTCATCATTATTAATTATTTTATCTTCAATAACTTTTTGCCCGTTTTCATAAATACCTATATAACTTCTATTACTTCTTGCATTCATTAAAGCAATATATTTTTCATCATGTTCACCCATTATTTGTAATGAAGATAATGGAATTATTTTTGTTTTATTAATAACTGCAAGAGTTTTAGCAATCGTTAAAGGTATTCTTATACCAGTATAAGAACCAGGTCCAATTCCTAAAGCAATGGTTGAGATGTCATTAACTGTAATACCAAGTGTCTCCATTGCAAGTTTAATTTCAGGAATCATATATTCAGATTGTCTTTGCCAAGCATAAAAAGATTTTTTATATACTAAATCTGAATTTTTACTAACACCAATAGATAAATTAGTGTCAGAACAATCTATCAATAAAGTATAGCTCATTTCATTTCACCTTTTAAACTTTCTAAAGAAGCAAAAATGTTATCATATTTTTTTTCATTGCTAGAAATTTTAAATTTTCTTGAATTATTAGACATAATTTCTATTTCAATTTTTAAAGGTTCGAAAATATATTCAGGTATAAATTTAGCCCATTCAATTAAACAAACACCATCACCTTCAATAACTTCTTCTAAACCAATATCCATATTTACATGATCTTCAAGACGATATGCATCAATATGATATAAAGGAAGTGAGCCACTAAAATAACATTTTAGGATATTAAAAGTAGGGCTATTAACTTTTTCTTTAATTCCTAAAGCTAAAGCAACATTTTGAGTAAAAGTAGTTTTACCAGCACCTAAATCACCATCTAAAGTTATTACAGCACCTTTAAATAAATCTTTAGCAATTGCAAAAGCAATTTTTTGAGTATCTAATAAACTATGACTAATAATTTCAATTTTCATTTTTACCTCAATTCTTATAAAGAATAACATATTTAGAGGTAAAATATAATATTTTTTATATAATTAAGCAAGTATTAACCGCTTTTATTTAAAGATTTTCATCAATTTATCTATAAAATGCTTATTGCAATAATAAAAAACCTGTTTTCCTTCTTTTTTAAAACTAACAATATTATTTTCAAATAATATAGACAAATGATAAGATAATGTTGATTGTGAAATATTAACCATTTCTAACAATTCTTTTACACAATATGTTTCCTCATTATATAAAACATATATAATTTTTAATCTTGTTTCATCACCTAACGCATAAAATAATTTACTTATCTTTTTATAATCCATTTTATTACCTCTATTTTAGTGTTTACTTTTTTGATTTTTTTTATAAATAAATTATTTTTATATAAAAATATAATTTGTATTATTTATATTTTTTTATTTAAAATAAAATTACGAGTTAAGTTATGTTTATGA